>JAQSXO010000273.1 GCA_029256625.1 Cellulosimicrobium sp.
TCGCTCGGGCGCGACGTGCACCCGAACGACCACGTCAACGCCTCGCAGTCCTCCAACGACGTGTTCCCCACGTCGGTGCACGTCGCGGCGACCGCCGGCGTGGTGCGCGACCTCGTGCCCGCGCTCGGCCACCTCGCCGAGGCGCTCGAGGCCAAGTCGGCGGAGTTCGCGACCGTCGTGAAGTCGGGTCGCACGCACCTCATGGACGCCACGCCCGTGACGCTCGGCCAGGAGTTCGGCGGGTACGCCGCCGCGATCCGCTACGGCGTCGAGCGACTGGAGTCGGCGCTCCCGCGCGCCGCGGAGGTCCCGCTCGGCGGCACCGCCGTCGGCACGGGCATCAACACACCCGCTGGGTTCCCCCAGCGCGTCATCGCGCTGCTCGTCGAGGACACGGGCCTGCCCCTCACCGAGGCGCGCGACCACTTCGAGGCGCAGTCCTCGCGCGACGGCCTCGTCGAGCTCTCGGGCGCGCTGCGCACGATCGCCGTCTCGCTCACCAAGATCTGCAACGACCTGCGCTGGATGGGCTCGGGCCCCAACACGGGCCTCGGTGAGATCTTCATCCCCGACCTGCAGCCGGGCAGCTCGATCATGCCGGGCAAGGTGAACCCGGTGGTCCCCGAGGCCGTGCTCATGGTCGCCGCGCGCGTGATCGGCAACGACGCGACCGTCGCGTGGGCCGGTGCGTCGGGCTCGTTCGAGCTCAACGTCCAGATCCCCGTCATCGCGCAGGGCGTGCTCGAGTCGATCCGCCTCCTGGCGAACGCGTCGCGCGTGCTCGCCGACAAGACCGTCGCGGGGATCACCGCGAACGTCGAGCGGGCGCTCGCGCTCGCCGAGTCGTCGCCGTCGATCGTCACGCCGCTCAACCGCGTCATCGGCTACGAGGCGGCGGCGAAGGTCGCGAAGCACTCCGTCAAGGAGGGCCTCACGGTCCGCCAGGCCGTGATCGACCTCGGCTTCGTCGAGCGCGGCGAGGTCACCGAGGCGCAGCTCGACGAGGCGCTCGACGTGCTGTCGATGACGCGCCCGCCGCAGGCCTGAGCGTTCCCTCCGGGAGGCCGGGCGGGGTGGGTCGACCCACCCCGCCGGGCCTTCGTCGTCCGGCTCCGCGTCCCGGCAGCGGTGCCCCGGGCGGGCCGGCTCCGCTCAGCCGAGGTGGACGGCGACCTGGTCGCCCGTGGGCAGCAGCCTCTCCTTCGGGCCGCGCACCAGCGCGAGCGCGAGGACCGCGCCGAGGAGCATGGTGATCGCGGCGGCGACGAAGACGGCGGAGTAGCCCGCGACGAGGTCCGGGAGACCGGGCTCGCCCGTGGCGGGCAGGGCGCCCGCGTAGACGGTCGTGAAGACCGACAGGCCGACCGAGCCGCCCACCTGCATGGCCGCGTTCACCGTCGCGCTCGCCGCGCCGGCGTCGTGCGGCGCGACGCCGGCGAGCGCCACGTTCTGCAGCGGGACGAGGACGAGGGCGAGGCCCACGCCGAGGACGACCTGCGACGGGAGGATCTCGGCGGCGTACGAGCCGCCCACCGTGACGCGGCTCAGGAGCAGGAGTCCCGCCGCCGCGACCACCGGGCCGGCGACCATGAGCGGCCGCGGACCGACCCGGGGCAGCAGCGACGTGACGACCGGCGCGAGCACGAGGATGACGAGCGTCATCGGGACCGAGCCCAGCCCCGCCCGCAGGGGCGAGAGGCCCATGACGACCTGCAGGTGGAACGACAGGTAGAGGAGCGCGCCGATCATGAGCGTGCCGACCACGGCCTGGAGGAGGAACGCCCCGGCGCGGACGCGGTCCCGCACGATGCGCAGCGGGAGCAGCGGCTGCGCCGTGCGGGACTCGACGACGACGAAGAGGGCGAGCAGGACCACGCCCGCCGCGAGGCACGCGAGGGTCGCGGGCGCCGTCCAGCTCTGCTCCGCGAGCGTGAGCCCGTAGACGAGGGCCCCCAGGCCGAGGACGACGAGGACGGTCCCGAGGACGTCGTAGCGGTTGTCGCCCTCGGCACGGCTCTCGCGCAGGAGGAGGCTGCCGGCGACGAGGCCGACGACGACCACCGGGACGTTGACCCACAGGCACCAGCGCCAGTCCGTGAGCTCGGTGAGCAGCCCGCCGAGGACGAGGCCGACCGCCGCGCCGATGCCCGCGATCGACCCGAAGACCGCGAAGGCCGTGTTGCGCTCCCTGCCCGCAGGGAAGGTCACGGTGAGCAGCGCGAGCGCGGCCGGCGCGAGCAGCGCCGCGAACGCGCCCTGGAGGCCGCGCGCCGCGACGAGCTCGACGCCGTCGCGCGCGAAGCCCGCGAGCAGCGAGGCGACCCCGAAGCCGGCCATCCCGACGAGGAACGTCCGCTTGCGCCCCGCGTAGTCGGCGATCCGTCCGCCGAGCAGCAGGAGCGCGCCGAACGCGAGCGCGTAGGCCGTGACGACCCACTGGCGCTGCGCGTCGGAGAGCCCGAGCTCCGCCTGGGCCTGCGGGAGGGCGATGCTCACGATCGTGCCGTCGAGCACCACGAGGAGCTGGGTGAGGGCGAGGACGACGAGCACCCACCAGCGGCGGGCCGACGGCGCGTGCCCCGGAGGAGCCTCGGGTGCGGGGTCGGTCGGGGCGACGGGGACGAGTGCGACGTCCTGGGAGGGCGGGGAGAGGCGTGCAGGCATGGTGCGACCCTCTGCGCGGGAGGGGGATCGTGGGGTTTCCAGCCCGGACCCGGTCACGCGCTCAGCGAGACCCGGCCGCTCCAACCGCGGGGTCGGACAGACGGGACACCTTAGCCCGGACGCCGCGCCGTGCGCGGGGTGCGGGAGCGGTGACGTCGCTCACCCCTCCCCCGCGCGGCCCGGGGGGACCGTCAGTAGTCGACCGGGTCGAGGCGGCGCAGGACGACGCCGAGGAGCCGCGCGAGCTCGGCGCGCTCGGCGTCGTCGAGGTCTGCGAGCGCCGCGCGCTCCCGGTCGAGCTGCTGGGGGAAGACCTCGTCGACGAGCGCGACGCCGTCCGGCGTGAGGGTGACGAGGACGCCGCGGCGGTCCCGCTCGGCGACGGTCCGCTCGACGAGCCCTGCGCGCTCGAGCCGGTCGAGGCGCTTGGTGATCGACGCGCCGGGGGCGCCGGTCATCGTCGTGACCTCGCCCGCGCGCAGCGGTCGGCCCGCGCGCCGCAGGGCGGCGAGCACGTCGAACTCCGCGCGCGAGACGTCGTGGCGGGCCGCCGAGCGTTCGAGCGCGCCCTCGAGGAGACCAGCGGCCCGGCGGAGCCGCGCCCCGACGGCGGAGGTCGAGGTGTCGAGGTCCGGCCGCTGCTCGGCCCACTCCGCACGCACGCGATCCACGTAGTCCACCGACCCAGGATAGGACGGGCGTCACAGTATTTCACCAGTGAAACATCTTCGAATCACCGGTACGCTGGACCGGCCATGCCGCTTCTCTCCTCGATCCCCTCGCCCACGCCGCCCGCCCTCGCACCCGTGCGTGCCGCCGCCCAGGACGTCCTCGACCCCGCCCACCTGCGCGACGCGCTGCGCGTGAGCCCTGCCGACGCGACGCTCGCCGCCGCGCTGCGGTGCGGTGCGGCGGTCGCCCTCGCGATCGCGGTCCCGGGCCTGCTCGGCCGACCCGACCTCGCGGCGTTCGCGTCGCTCGGTGCCCTCACGTCGCTCTACGGCCGGTACGACCCCTACCGCCGCCGCGCCGCCCTCCTCGCCACCGTCGGCGTGCTCATGACCGGCACGATCGCGGCGTTCACCCTCCTCGCCGTCGCCGGCGCGCCCACGCTCGCCACGACCGCGGCCGTCGCGGTGCTCGCGGCGGGCGCGACGGCCTTCTGCCTCCTCGTCCGGACCGGCCCCCCGGGGGCGACGATCGTCGTCTTCGCCGCCGGCGCAGGGCTCGCCGGCTCCCCCGCGCTCGCCGACCTCGGACCGCGCGCGCTCGCGGGCGCGTCCGGCGCGCTCCTCGCGTGGCTCGTCTGCATGACCGGCGCGCTCGTGCGTCCGACGGCGCCGGCGCGCCTCGCCGTCCGGCGCGCCGCCGACGCCGCGGCGGTGGTCGCACGGGAGGCCTCGCCGGGCACGGACGCCGCCCGCGGGGTGCGTCCGACCGACCCGGCGCTCCCCGTGCCGAGCCCGCACGGTGCGCACGCCGCGCTGGTCGCCGTCGGGCGGGCGCGCGAGGTGCTCGCCGACGACGCGTCGTGGCGCCTGCCCCGGGCCGCGGTCCCCGCACTCTCTCGCGAGCTCGACGAGATCGAGCGCGCGCTCGACGCCGTGGGCGTCCCGCGCGAGGACGCCGCAGCGCCCGTCCGCGCCTCGCTCACCGCCCAGGCGCGGTCCCGCGTCCGCGGCCCGTGGCGGCTCGCGACGGCGCGCGTCGGGGTCTCCGGGCTCGTCGCCGGCGGGGTCGCCGCGGTCGCCGGCCTGGGGCACGCCGCCTGGGCCACCATGGGCTCGACCGCCGTCCTGCAGGGCGAGTCGGCGCGCCACGCCGTCGTGCGGGCGCTCCAGCGCGGTGCCGGCACCGTCGCGGGCGCGCTGCTCGCCTGGCCGCTGCTCGCCGCACCGCTGGGCTTCTGGGGCACGGCGGCCGTCGTCGTGGTGCTGCAGACCGTGACCGAGACGATCGTGGGACGCCACTACGGGCTC
This sequence comes from Cellulosimicrobium sp., assembly GCA_029256625.1. Classification (GTDB taxonomy): domain Bacteria; phylum Actinomycetota; class Actinomycetes; order Actinomycetales; family Cellulomonadaceae; genus Cellulosimicrobium. The sequence goes on from JAQSXO010000273.1 coordinate 4,644, forward strand.
GCGATGCTCACCATCACGCCCATGGCGCTGCTCATGACCTCGCTCGCCCACCCGGCCGACCCGGCCGCGCTCGCGCTCGACCGCGCGCTCGACACGGTCCTGGGTGCCGTCGTCGGCGTCCTCGCCGTGGTCCTCGTCCACCCCCGCACCCACCGCCGCGCGAGCGAGATCCCCGGCCCGCCGAGGTAGAGGCCTGGTATCGCGAGGTAGAGGCCTGGTCATGACCGGGCCTCTACCTCGACGGCGGGTCAGACCTCGATCGACTCGAGCATCTCCGTGACGAGCGCCGCGACGGGCGAGCGCTCGGAGCGCGTGAGCGTCACGTGCGCGAACAGCGGGTGGCCCTTGAGCGCCTCGATCACCGCCGCGACGCCGTCGTGCCGCCCGACGCGCAGGTTGTCGCGCTGCGCGACGTCGTGCGTGAGGACGACGCGCGACGACTGCCCGATGCGGGAGAGGACCGTGAGCAGCACGTTGCGCTCGAGCGACTGGGCCTCGTCGACGATGACGAACGCGTCGTGCAGCGAGCG
>JAQSXO010000274.1 GCA_029256625.1 Cellulosimicrobium sp.
CGCGCAGGACGTGCTGGCCGACGCGATCTGCCTGCGCCGGCCGCGGCTCATGACCTTCTGGTTCCGCCTGCTGCGCGACCTCGCGGAGATGCGCAAGCCGCCGCTCACCCTGTTCCGGCGCGGGTGGGGACTCCTGCGCGCCGAGCCCGCGCTCGTGCGCCACTGGGAGTCGCTCGGCTGCCGCGCGCTGACGCCCGCGCAGGCGGAGAAGGAGATCCGCGCGCTGCTCGTCCGGCCGTCGACGTAGCCGTCAGGCCAGCGGGTCGGCGATCTCGACCGTCGCGACGGACGGCCCGCCGCAGCCGGCGCCGAAGTCGCCGGTCGTCGGCAGGAACTCCGGATCCACCTCCTGCTCGACGACGACGTCACCGGACGCGAGCTCCACGACGCGCACGACGATCGGGCCGACCGGGCCGTTCAGCGCGGAGCCCGTCCACTCTCCGCGCGACGGCTCGGCCGGTGCGTCCTCCGCCGTCGCCTCGGGCGTGGTCTCGACAGCGTCCGGCTGGTCCGGCTGGCCCGGCTCGTCCGGCTGCACCGGGTGCACGGGGACCGTCGTGGGGATCGGCTCGGGGTCGATCGAGATCGTCCCGTCGCGGACCAGCCCGCAGGGTTCGACGCCGACGCAGCTCACGGCGACGCCGTAGGCGTCCCGATCCGGCCAGGAGTCGTCGAGCCGGACCTCGAGGCGCGCCACGTAGCCGACCGCGGGGCATGCGGTGACCAGGCCTCCCGGGCTGCCGCACGCGGGCAGCACGGCGACGAGCAACGCTGCGGCGAGTCCGTGCGCGCGCCGTCGTCCCCGTCGGTCGCTCGTCATCGCCGCCCCTCCCCCGCACGTCGGTTCTCGTCCTGCACCTGTCGCGAGCGGCCGGATCCTTGCACCGAGCGAGAGCCCGTCCCGGTCCGGCGCAAGTGGGAGCGGCCCCAGCCCCGGAGACGCCAGGGCCGTCCCTCACGGCACGGCGGGCAGCGTCCCGACGACGATCGTCGCGCCGATCTCCTCGTCCCGGACGACGCGGGCCCGCAGTCCCGCACCCTCCAGGACACCGACGGCGCCCGCCGCCTGCCGCTCGCCCGACTCGGTGAGCAGGTGGCCGCCGGGCACGAGCCAGTCGCGCGCCTCGGCCGCGACGCGGCGCAGCACGTCCAGCCCGTCGCCGCCGCCGTCGAGCGCGACGCGGGCCTCGTGGTCGCGCGCCTCGCGCGGCAGGAGCGGGATCTCGGCCGTCGGGACGTACGGCACGTTGGCGAGAAGGAGGTCGACCCGGCCGCGCAGACCGCCGGGCAGCGGGTCGAAGAGGTCGCCCTCGTACGCGGTCCCGCCGACGGCCCCGACGTTCCGCCCGGCGCACGCGACCGCGGCCGGGTCGACGTCGCTCGCGTACAGCGCGACGGCCCACTCCCGCGCGAGGTCGGTCGCGGTCGCGAGGCCGAGCGCCCCCGCGCCGCAGCACAGGTCCACCACGACGACGGGCGGCCCGCCGGGCTCACCGTCCGCTGCGCCGTCGGGCAGCCCGGCCGACACGCCAGCCGCGACCTGGCGCCCGAGCGCGACCGCCTCGTCGACGAGCAGCGTGGTGCGCTGGCGCGGCACGAACACCCCCGGGTCGACGGCGACCCGGAGCCCGTGGAAGTCGACATACCCGAGGACGTGCTCGAGCGGCTCACCCGCGACGCGGCGCGCGACGAGCGCCTCGAGGTGCGCGTCGTCGTCCGCCCGCTCGGCGAGGAGCGCGGCCTCGTCCTCCGCGAAGACGCACCCGGCGGCGCGCAGGCGGGAGACGAGGTCGTCGAGCCGGTTCTGGTCCACGTCCGGACGGTACTCCGGGGCGGGCTCCGTCCGCGCGGGGATCGCCCCCGCCGCCGCGAGGTCGACCCGTGGGTCCGAGGTCGGCGCTCAGGAGGCCGATCTCGCGACGCACGGGTCGGTCTGGGGAGCGCCGTTCAGTCCCGCAGGAGCGGGAGGAGCCGGGTGCCCTGGCGCTCGATCTCGCGCAGGTACGGGGTGTCGGAGAGGACGAAGTGCGTGACGCCGAGGTCTTGGTAGCGCCGCAGCGACTTCGCGACGTCCTGCGCCGAACCGACGAGCCAAGTCGTGCCCGCTCCCCCGCCGCCGAACCGGCCGGGCGCCGTCCACAGGTTGTCGTCGAGCACCTCGCCGCGCGCCGCGAGATCGAGCAGGCGCTGCTGCCCGACGGCGGTGCGCCGCCCCCGGTCGCGGGCCGACCACGCCTCGGCCTCCGGGGACCGCGCGGCCAGCTCGGCGACCTTCGCCTCGGCGTCGGCCCACGCCTCCTCGGTGGTGTCGCGCACGAACGTCGTGATCCGCAGCCCGAACTCGAGCGGCGCGTGCTCGCGCCCCAGCTCGGCGCTCAGCCGCTTCAGCCGGTCGATGCGCTCGGCGATCCCGTCGAGCGGCTCGCCCCAGAAGAGCTGCACGTCGGCCTCGGTCGCGGCGACGCGCTCCGCCGCCTCCGACGCGCCGCCGAAGTAGATCCGCGGGTGCTGTCTGGCCCCGCGCACGACCGGGCGCGGCCCGAGCGACGAGCGCGTCACCGAGAAGTGGTCGCCCGCGTACGTGACCTCCTCCTCCGTCCACAGGCGGCGCACGATCTGCAGGAACTCCCGCGTGCGCGCGTACCGGTGCGCGGGGTCCGCCTCGCCGTCGCCGTACGCCTCCTGCCCGTCGGTCCCGGACACGATGTTGACGCGCAGGCGGCCGCCGCTGAGGTGGTCCAGCGTCGCGGCGGCGGACGCGAAGTGCGCGGGCCGCCAGAACCCGGGCCGGATCGCGACGAGCGGCTCGAACGTCGTCGTGCGGGCCGCGAGCGCCGTCGCGACCGTGAACGTGTCGGGACGCCCCCAGCTCGTCCCGAGCAGCGCGCCCGCGAACCCGTGGCGTTCCAGCGCGTGCGCGTGGCTCGTCAGGGTGTCGAGGCTGTTGTGGTCCTGGACCGTGTCGTCCCCGCGGTGCCCGGGGCGGACCTGGTTCGGGATGTACCAGAGGTGCTCGGCGCTCACGCGAGGGCCTCCTCGAGGACTCGCGCGCCGCCGTCGGACGAGGCTCCCACGTACCGGTTGGTGGGCCGCTCGAGCCCGTAGTGCTCGCGCAGCGTCCGGCCCTCGTACTCCTCGCGGAACAGGCCGCGCTGGCGCAGCACGGGCAGCACGTGCTCGACGAACTGCTCGAGCCCCGACGGCAGCACCGCGGGCATGATGTTGAAGCCGTCGGCGGCCTCGGCGTCGTACCAGTCCTGGATCGCGTCGGCGACCTGCTCGGGCGTGCCCGCGAACGTGCGGTGCCCGCGCCCGCCGCCGAGGCGCCCGATGAGCTGACGCACCGTGAGCCGCTCCCGACGGGCCAGCTCGACGACGAGCGTGTACCGGCTCTTGGCACCCTCGATCTCGTCCTCGGACGGCAGGTCGGCGGGCAGCTCGCGGTCGAGCGGCAGGTCTTCGGGCGCGAGGCGCAGCGTCTTCGCGAGCTGGGCGCGCGCGTACTCGGGGACGATGAGCTCGTCGAGCTCGCGCTCCTTCGCGAGCGCCTCCGCCTCGGTCGACCCGATGACGGGGACGATGCCGGGCAGGATCTTCACCGTGCCCGGATCCCGGCCGACGGCGACCGCCCGGGCCTTGAGGTCGCGGTAGAACGCCTGGGCGTCGTCGAGCGTCTGGTGCGCGGTGAACACCGCCTCGGCGTAGCGCGCCGCGAGATCCTTGCCGTCCTCGGACGACCCGGCCTGCACGATGAGCGGCCGCGCCTGCGGCGAGCGCGGCGTGGTGAGCGCGCCGTGCACGGAGAAGTGCGTGCCGACGTGGCCGGGCGCGTGGATCTTCGCCGCGTCGGCCCAGACCCCCGCCTCCGTGTCGGCGAGCACGGCGTCGTCCTCCCACGAGTCCCACAGCTGGAACGCGACGTCGAGGAACTCCGCGGCCCGCTCGTACCGGACCGCGTGGGCCGGCTGGTCGTCGAGGCCGAAGTTGCGCGCGATGTCCGGCCCCGCCGTCGTCACGACGTTCCACCCGGCCCGTCCCCCCGAGACGTGGTCGATCGACGCGAACCGCCGCGCGAGGTTGTACGGCGAGTTGTACGTCGTCGAGGCGGTGGCGATGAGCCCGATCCGCTCGGTGACGGCCGCGATCGCGGTGAGGACGATGAGCGGGTCGAGCGACCCGGCCGGGCGCCGCCCGACGTCGGACCGCAGCCCCGGACCGTCGGCGAAGAAGATCGAGTCGAGCTTGCCCGCCTCCGCGATCTGCGCGAGGCGTTGCAGGTGCGCGATGTTCGTCGACGTCCACGACGGGTCGCTCTCCGGCAGCCGCCACGACGCCTCGTGATGGCCCGTGCTCATGAGGAACGCGTTGAGGTGCAGGCGGCCGGGGCGGTGCCCGGTGGTTCGGTGAGTCATGCGGCGGTGTCCTTCCTGTCGTCCCGGACCACGCCGAGCGCGTCGAGCAGCTCGGTGCGCAGCCGGGAGAAGCGAGGGTCGGCGGGATCACGTGCCTCGCCGGGGCGGTAGCTCTGGTCGATGCGGCGCTCGGCCGCGATGCGTCCCTCGTCGAGCACGACGACGCGGTCCGCGAGGACGATCGCCTCGTCGACGTCGTGCGTGACGAGCAGGACGGCGGGGCGGTGCCGCGCGCACAGGTCGCGCAGCAGCGCGTGCATGCGGATCCGGGTCAGCGCGTCGAGCGCCCCGAACGGCTCGTCCGCGAGCAGGAGCCGCGGGGAGCGCACGAGCGAGCGGGCGAGCGACACGCGCTGCTGCTCACCGCCGGAGAGCTCGTTGGGCCACGCCCGCTCGCGTCCCGCGAGCCCCACCTCGGCGAGGCTCGCGCGGCCCGCGTCGCGAGCCGCGGCCCGAGACCGGCCTCGCGACCCGCCGTCGAGCCCGAGCACCACGTTGTCCAGCACGCGCGCCCACGGCAGGAGGCGCGAGTCCTGGAAGACGACGGACACCTGGTCGGGCACGACGACCTCGCCCGAGCCGTCGACCCCGTGGTCGAGCGCCGCGAGCGCGCGCAGGAGCGTGCTCTTGCCCGAACCGGAGCGGCCCAGGATCGCGACGAACTCGCCGTCGTCCACGGTGAGGTCCAGGTCGTCGAGGATCCGCTTCGCG
>JAQSXO010000275.1 GCA_029256625.1 Cellulosimicrobium sp.
GACGACCAGGGCAAGCGCCTCATCCAGCAGCTCGTGCGGTTCACCGACGACCCCGAGGTGCGCCACCGCATCGTCTTCCTGCCCAACTACGACATCGCCATGGCGCAGTCGCTCTACCCGGGCTGCGACGTCTGGCTCAACAACCCCCTGCGCCCGCTCGAGGCCTCGGGGACGTCGGGCATGAAGTCGGCGCTCAACGGCGGCCTCAACCTGTCGATCCTCGACGGGTGGTGGGACGAGTGGTTCGACGGCGAGAACGGCTGGGCCATCCCGACCGCCGACGGCGTGGAGGACGCCGACCGCCGCGACGACCTCGAGGCCGCCGCGCTCTACGACCTCGTGGAGCAGCAGGTCGCGCCCCGCTTCTACGACCGCGACACGGACGGCGTGCCCGGCCGGTGGCTCGAGATGGTGCGCCACACGCTCGCGACGCTCGGGCCCAAGGTCCAGGCGACGCGCATGGTCGGCGAGTACGTCACGCGCCTGTACGCGCCGGCCGCCGCGGCCGGGCGGACGCTGGCCGCCGACGGCCTCGCCCCGGCGCGCGAGCTCGCGCACTGGAAGCACGCGGTCCGGGAGGGCTGGTCCCGGGTCCGGGTCGACCACGTCGACTCGTCCGGCATCGGCGAGGTCCCGCAGGTCGGGGACCGGCTCACGGTGCGCGCGTACGTGTCGCTCGGCGACCTGCGCCCCGAGGACGTGCAGGTGCAGGTCGTGCACGGCCGCGTCAGCGAGGCCGACGTCATCGAGGAGTTCACCGCCGAGCCGCTCGCGCTCGCCGAGACGTACGAGGCCGGCCGCTACGCGTTCGCGGGCGACGTCGTGCTCGACGCGTCCGGCCCGTTCGGGTACACGGTCCGCGTCGTCCCGACGCACACCGGCCTCCCCAGCGTCGCCGAGCTCGGCCTCGTCGCCAACGCCTGACGCGACATCCGCCGAGGTAGAGCCCTGGTCTCGCGAGGTAGAGGCCTGGTCTCGCGAGGTAGAGGCGTGGTCCGCGAGGTAGAGGCGTGGTAGCGCGGCAGGAGGGCCCCGTCTTCGGCGGGGCCCTCCCGTGCTTCGCTGCCGAGGTCATGCACGACGGCGGAGCGTGGGCGTGAGGAGCCGCTCGGCGAGCGCTTTTCCACAGATGTCCGGGCGTGCGCCCACGACGTCGACGAGCCCGGCACGCTGGGACGATGGACGAGACGACGCAGACCTCCCCGACGGACCTCGGTCCCGTGGCGCGACGGCGCCCGGCGAGCGCACCGGCGACCGTGCGGCCGCCCGGTCGCTACACCGCGGACACGACCGGACCCCGGCATGTCCCCGTGGCCGTGCCGTACGCACGACGGCGGCGTGCCGAGCTGGCGGCCCGAGCACGGGACGGTGAGCTCGTCCGGGTGCGGCGTGGTGTCTACCTCCCCTCGCCGCACGTCGCGGCCTCCGCGCGGGAGGAGTGGCTGCTCGGACAGGTCCGCGGGCTCGTCGATCGGCTCAGCACGCCGTTCTGGGTGAGCCACGACACCGCGGCGCTGCTCTGGGGATGCTGGACCTGGCGGCTTCCGCCGTTCGCGCACCTGACACAGCTCGTCCATCCGAACGTGGAGCGCGAGCGCGACGCCGTGGTGCGGCGGCACTGGACGGACCTCCCGGTCCGCGATCGCGCGGAGCTCGACGGTGTCCCCGTGACGAGCCTCGAGCGCACGCTGGTCGACTGTGCACGGTCGCTGCCGCTCGAGCGCAGCCTGGTCGTCGTCGACTCCGCCTTCCGCATGGGGGCGGACCGACGGCTCGTCGACTCGATCGTCGAGGAGTCGCGGGGAAAGCGTGGGGTCGTGCGCGCACGCCGCGCCCTGGAGCTCGCGGACCCGAGGTCCGAGTCGCCGGGGGAGACGCTCGTGCGGCTCGCGGCCGTGCTGGGCGGTCTGCCTGCGCCGACCCCGCAGGTACCGGTCCCGACGGCGCGTGGGACGTACGACGTCGACCTGGCCTGGCTCGACGCCCGGGTGGTGATCGAGTTCGACGGAGCCGTGAAGTACTCCGGCGGGGCGTACGGGGACCCGGAGGACGTCCGGCGTGCCCAGGACGTCCGCGAGGCAGCGCTCGTGGCCGCGGGCTGGACGGTCGTCCGGTTCACCTGGGAGGACCTGGGCGACCCGGTGGCGGTCGGGTGCCGGCTCGCGGAAGCCCGCCGTCTCGCCCTGCGCCGTCGCGCCTCTCGCCGACAGACGTCCTTGCCGAGGTAGAGCCGTGGTCGGCCGAGGTAGAGCCCTGGTCGTGACCGGGCCTCTACCTCGGCTCACCGGGCCTCTACCCCGGCGGACCGCAGCTCTACCGCGCCGGGGACATGCTGTGCTCGGGTGCGGTGTCGAGGAGATCGAGGTAGCGGGTGCGGGTGCGGACGACGTCGGCGAGCTGAGTCTGGATCCCGTCGACGAACTCCTCGCGGTAGACGGCGTCGACCTGGACGGAGATCGCGTAGTACAGCCCGGTGAACGTCGCGATCGCCACGGACACGCGCAGGAGGGTCTGCGTGACGACGAGGTCCGCGCCGCCGACGCCACCCCCGCCCGCGAGCGAGAACGTACGCTCCCACGTGCCGCCGTCGACGTCCCAGAGCGCCATGACCTCCGGCGTCACGGTGAGCGTGCCGAGCGCCATGAAGAACAAGCCCATCCCGAGGCTCACGACGAGCACCTGGAGCAGCTGGCTCGTCGCGATCATCGCGGCGAGGTTCGCTCGTTGCCGCGGGGTGAAGCGGGCGGCGCGCTCGTGCTCCGGCATGTCGGCGACGGTCTCCGCGAGCGCCTCGCGCGCCTCCCCAGGCACGCGCAGGCCGACGAAGACCACGACGAGCAGGGCGAAGAACGCACCGAGCACGATGTCGGCGACGCCGTGGGTGCGGTCGAAGACCTGCCACACCTCGGCGTTGTAGAACAGCACGAGCGAGAAGACGAGCAGCAGTGGCAGCAGTCGCACGAGGCGCAGGAGCGACGCGCCGAGCTCGTCGACCACTCGCGCGAGGCCCCACCACAGCGACGACAGCACCCCGTACCCGACCACGACGCGCACGGCCCCGAGCAGGACCAGGTTGCCCGCCACCGTGAGCAGTGCCTCGTCCCACTGCCCGCCGAACACGAGGGGCAGCAGGGCGGGCACGAGGACGAAGAACGCGAGCTCGGGCACGCCGACCGACTGCGGGAGGGTCGACCACGGGCGGCCGCGAAGCACGTTGAGGCCGGCGTACGCGGCCGCGACGATCGCGGCGCCCCCCAGGAGCGCCAGCGCGTTGGCCCAGGCCGGCCAGCCGGACCGGATCGCGCCCGTGAGCTCGGCGAGCAGCACGACGAGCAGGAACGGTGCGGACCGCCCGAACACGTCGCGGTCGAGCGAGTGCCCCTCGACGAGCAGCGGCAGCCCGTTGCGGCGGAAGACGCGCTCGCACGCGGCGACGTCGGGGTGTGCGGCCGCCGGGTGCGTGCCTGGCTGCTCGACGACACCCGGACCGGCCGGATCGTCGTGCCTGACCGGTCCCGTGCCCGAGGCGGGGGCGGGTCGCCCGGTTCGGGACGCGTCGTCGTGCACGCTCATGCTCGGTGACCCTACCCGCCGCGGCACCGTGCGCGACCGACGCCGACGGACGGTCCTCAGCGACCACGGTTCTACCTCGCGTGACCACGGTTCTACCTCGCGTGACCAGGCCTCTACCTCGCGTGACCAGGCCTCTACCTCGGTGGACCAGGCCTCTACCTCGCGTGACCAGGCCTCTACCTCGGCGAACCGGGCCTCTACCTCGCGGGGGTCAGCCGAGCTCCGCCGCGAGGGCTCGACCCGCGACGCGGCCCGAGTAGAGGCAGCCGCCGAGGAACGTGCCCTCGAGCGCGCGGTGGCCGTGCACGCCGCCACCGCCGAACCCGGCGGCCTCGCCCGCCGCCCAGAGCCCGGGCAGCACCGAGCCGTCCTGGCGCAGCACGCGCGCGGAGGTGTCGGTCCACAGCCCGCCGAGCGTCTTGCGCGTGAGCACGGACAGGCGGACGGCGAGCAGCGGCCCGTCCTTGGGCGTCGTGAGCGGGCGCGGCGGCGAGACGCGGATGAGCCGGTCGACGCGGTAGCGCCGTGCCATCGCGGTCGCGACGACCTGGGGGTCCTTGCCGAGACCGGTGCGGACCTGCTCGTCGCGCAGGTGGACGATGCGCGTGAGGGCGTCGGGGTCGACGTGCCCGCGCGAGCCCGGCGTCGCGTCGACGAGCGCGTTCATCCCGGCCGCGAGCTCCTCGGGCGTGTCGGCCCACACGAACTCGGGCGACTGCTCCGCGAACCGCGCGACCGGTCCGACGGCGCGCGGCAGGACGCGCTGGGCGAGCAGCCTGACGTCCTTGCCGGTGAGGTCGGGGTTCTGCTCCGAGCCGGACAGCGCGAACTCCGACTCCATGATCGCCTTGTTGAGCACGAACCAGGAGTGGTCGTCGCCGCGCTCGGCGACGTGCTGGAGCGCGCCGAGCGCGTCGAACCCGGGGAACAGGGGCGCGGGCAGCCGGTTGCCGTCGGCGTCGAGCCAGAGTGAGCTCGGGCCGGGCAGGATGCGGATGCCGTGGTCGGTCCACACAGGGGAGTGGTTCGCGATGCCCTCGGGGTAGTGCCACATGCGGTCCTCGTGCACGAGCGCGGCGCCCGCGTCGGCGGCGACGCCGATCATGAGGCCGTCGGTCGAGTCGGGGACGCCGGAGAGCATGCGGGCGGGCAGCCGGCCCGCCGCCTGCGGCCAACGGGAGCGGACGAGCTCGTGGTTCGCGCCGATCCCTCCCGACGTCACGACGACGGCGCTCGCCGCGATCTCCACCTCGCCGACGACCTCGCGCGACGAGGGCGCGCCGCGCTCGACGTCCGACGGCGCGAGGACCTCGGCCCGCACGCCCGTCACCGCGCCGTCCGTCACGACGAGCGACGTGACGCGGTGGCGGAACCGCAGGTCGAGCAGCCCGGCGGCGCGGGCGTCGAGCGCGGCGCGCACGAACGGCTCGAGGATCGCGGGCCCGGTGCCCCAGGTGACGTGGAAGCGCGGGACGGAGTTGCCGTGGCC
>JAQSXO010000276.1 GCA_029256625.1 Cellulosimicrobium sp.
CCACACGACGTTCCAGAACCACGGGAAGAAGCCGTCGTGGTCCCACGCGTTGACCGTGACGAGCCAGACGAAGCCCCCGGACAGCAGCACGAGCAGCACGCCGTTGCGGATCTTCCTCCCGACGCTCGACGGCGGGTCCAGGAGGCCGTCGGGCGTGCGCGGCAGGTCGTCGACGGACTCGTCGTTGCCCACCAACCGCAGGATGGCCCTCGGGTCGGCGGCCTTGCGCGCGAGAGCGGCGGACGGCGGGAGGGGCGGTTCGTCGTGCCGGGGGTCCGGGAAGGACGCCCTCGTGGTGTGGTCAGACATCATCCCGATCCTACGAGCGACCGCTGTCAGCCTCCCGCCGACCACGGGGTCGACGATCGTCTGGCGCCGGAAACGGTCGAGGACACCATGGCCGGCGGTCGATGACCGCGTGCTCGCCCTCGAGCACCGTCACGATGCGTGGCAGGGTGGCGGCATGACGACGCTCGCCCAGGTCCGCGCGGCCGCGCTCGCCCTGCCCGAGGTGGCAGAGGGCGCGGCCGCTGGGACCGTGTCCTTCGTGGTGCGCGGGCGACGGTTCGCGGTGGTGACGCGGGACGCCGTCGTGCAGCTCCGCCTCGCGGACGACGACGTCGTGCGCGTGCTCGCCGCGCGCCCGACCGCGCGCCGGTGGACGCGTGGTGACCACCTGCTCGGGGTGAGCGTGCCGCTCGCCGACCTCGACGGTCAGCAGGCCAACCACTGGGTGCGGCGCGCGTGGTTCGCCCATGCGCCGAGGCGGCTCGCCCAGTCCCTTGTTGCGGCGGACGACGCCGAGCCGGGCTCCGTCGGCGACCTCCCCGCCGCCATCGGTCGCCCGGCGACGCGCGCGCTCGCCGGCGCGGGCATCGTCACGCTGTCCGACGTCGCGCGGCTCAGCGACGCCGAGCTGCTCGCCCTGCACGGGGTCGGGCCACGTGCCGTACGGATCCTGCGCGAGGCGCTCGCGGCGCGCTGACCGGCTATGGCGGCAGCGAGCGGGCTCGTGCGTCGCCTTCGGCTGTTCGGAGCGCGGGCTCAGCGACCGGTCGTCACGGTGATGCCTGCCTCGCGAGCCGCCGCGAGCAGTGCGTCGAGACCGAACGCCTGCACCGGGCCGAGCGCTCCGGTGCCGCGGGTATCTCCCAGTGCGGCGCGGGCGGCGCCCCACGCGAGGAAGTGCGCGGTGAGGTCGTAGGCGTCCGGTCCGTCGAGCCGGACGCGGCGCAGGACCTTCCCGGACGCGTCGCGCGCGACCGCGAGGACGTGGGTGCGCGACGCCGCGCGGGCCGCCGCGTCCGGGCCGCCGCTCGACCCGCCGCGTGAGCGGGCGAACCGGCGCAGCGCGCCGCCCAACCCCGGGACGCGTAGCGCACCGGTGGCGACCGCCGTCGCTGCGGGCGCGAGGCGCACCGCGGGGCCGGACACGCCCAGCGCGACCTCGACGTCGCGCAGGCCCGGCGCGAGGGGCGGCAGCGTGAACGGCTCGGTGCCGCCCGCCGTGATGCCCTGCACGCGGCGCCCCGCGCCGAGGTCGAACGCGACGACGCGTGCCGCGACGCGCTCGGCCCGCAGGCGCCCGCCGCGCCAGGCGTACGAGGGTTCCAGCACCGTCTCGAGCGCGCTCGCCCGGGTTCCGCCGCTCACCCCGCCACCGGTGGGGAAGTAGCCGATCTCCAGGCGCGCGGCGTCCGCGCCCTCGTCCTGGAGCGCGAGCGCGCCGGCGAGGTTGCCCGGCACCCAGTCGTGGCCGAACGCCGTGAGCAGCGCCGCGCCCGTGCGCCCGGCGCGCGGGCCGAGCTCGTCGAACACGCGCCGGATGAATGCCGGCTCGCCCGTCGAGTCGAGGTAGACGGCGCGCGCGTCGATCGCGGCCTCGACCGCCGGGCCGCCGCGCCGGACGAACGGGCCCACCGTCGAGACGAGCACGTCGCCCGGCTCGAGCAGCGCGCGCACGGTCCGCGGGTCGTCGACGTCCGCGACCGCGGTCCCGAGCGGCGGTCGGGCGGGGGAGTCCGACGTCGGACGGCCGGCATCGGGGGAGCCCGTGGGTTCGGCGCGGTGGCGGGGTGCCGCCGACGGTGCGGTGGCGGCGAGGTCGGCGGCGAGCGCGTCCAGGCGGTCCTGGGACCGCCCCGCGAGGACCGGCCGTGCTCCGCGCGCGACGAGCTCGTGCGCGACGAGCGTGCCCGTGTAGCCCGTCGCGCCGAGGAGCACGATGCGGCCCGTCGACGTCGGGGAGGTCGGGGCGTCGGTCATGAGGTCGCCTTTCGCCGGAACCAGGGATCTCGCGAGACTACGGAGCGGTTCCGTGGTTCGCGCGTCGGCGGTGGGCCGCCCGCTCCCTGCCCGTGCTCCCCGTCGGTCCGCGTGGTGTCCTGGCGGTATGGACTCAGAGCCCGACGACGAAGCACGGTCCCCGGGCGGGTCGCCCCACGGGGGCGTGTCGCCCGAGGGCGAAGGCCGGTCCGGCCGCCGCGGGTCGCCTGAGGGGGAGGGGCGGTCCGACGGCGCCGGGCAGGCCGGCGGGCCCCGGCCTGGGCTGGTGGGCGTGCTGTGGTGCGTCGTCGTGATCGTGGCGGTGCTCGTGATCGGTGTGGCGATGGGCATGCTCGACGGCCGGTGACCACATTCGCAGGCGCATGTGCACGAAGTGAGCAAGTGAGGGTATTGCGCATGCGCAGTTACTGCGCATAGCCTCTCACCATGACCTCCGACCCGCAGCGACCCTCGCGCCCCCGCCTCGACGCCGCCCGCGCAGCGCTCGACGAGGCGTCCGTCGCCGAGCCGGGCGCCGCCGTCGAACCGCTCGCCCGTGCCCGAGCCATGCTCGACGTCGCGCTCGACGAGGCGATGGCCGAGGCGCTGCTCGCCGGGTCGTCGATGCGCTCCGTCGCGGAGGCGGCCGGCGTCGCCCCGAACACCGTGCCTCCGCGCCTCGCGCGCACCCCGGCGCTCGCGGGCTACTCCGGTCCGGACGGCCGCGTCTCCGCCGAGGGCGTCACGCGCGCCCGCTACGACCGCGAGCGGGGCACCCCGGCGCCCGAGCCGACGACCGCCGTTGAACCGTTGAGGTTCCGCCGCCGCACCTGACCCGCCTGCCGCGCCGTCCGTCCGGCAGCACGACGAAGGGAACCGCCATGCCCGACCAGACCCTCACCCACCTCGCCATGCTGCTCGACCGGTCCGGCTCGATGCAGACGATCAAGCAGGCCACCGAGCAGGGCTTCGACCTGTTCCTCGGCGAACAGCGAGACGCACCCGGCCGCTGCACTGTCACGCTCGCGCAGTTCGACAACGAGTACGAGGAGGTCTACACCGACCTCGACGTGCGCGAGGTCCCGCCGCTCGACCTGCGCCCGCGCGGCATGACGGCGTCGCCCAGCTCCCCGAGGGCCAGCGGCCCGGCGCCGTGATTGTCGGGATCATGACCGACGGCCTCGAGAACGCGTCGAAGGAGTACACGCACGCCGCGATCAAGGCGCTCGTCACCGAGCGCGAGGAGCAGTTCGGCTGGACGTTCCTCTACATGGGCGCCAACCAGGACGCGATCGAGGTCGGGGCGTCCATCGGCGTGAAGCGCGAGCGGTCGCTCACGTACGACACGGCGAACGTCGACCAGGCCTACGCCGCGACCTCGCGCAGCATGGCCGGCATGCGCACGGCCATGGCCGCGGGCGCGCCGCCCGCTGCGGCGCGCGACCAGCACGCGGTGTACACGGAGGCGGACCGAGCCGCGGCCGGCGGCTCGGAGGCGCGCCCCTGACCTGGCACGCAGTCGCGCGGTGCAGATGGTCCAGCGGTCGAGGCGTCGGCCGCTCAGCCGTCCCGGCCGTAGTCCGGGTACTGCTTCGGACGGCACCGGGCGCGCTACGCGCGTCCGAAGTGCTCGAAGCGCCAGGCGAGCAGCTCCCGGTCGGGGCGGTCCGAGCGTCGACGCGGCACGCTGAGCTGCCGGCCGTGCATCTCCTGGAGGCCGTGCTTGAGCATCGGGCCGTCGATCTCCTCTAGGAGCTTGATCGCGATGCGGACCTCGTAGTCCGGCGTCACGCCCAGCATGTTCTGGTCGTACGCGGCGTGGTGGATCTTGCACAGCGCGAGACCGTTGGTGACGGTCGGCAGCCCGCGTTCGTCGCTGTCCGGGACGATGTGTGCGGCGTCGAGGAGAGCACCGTGCTTGAGCTCGCAGATCGCGCACCGTGACTCGTACGCGACCAGGACGCGCGTCCGGAACGCCGGCTGGTGCAGTCGTTGCTTGGCGAGCCGCCGCGCGTACTCGCGCTGCGGGGTCGTGAGATGAGCCGGGTCGGGGATGAACCGGAACGCCTCGTCGAGCGCGATGAGGAATTGACCGTTCTCGGGCTCGTCGTCCACGACGAACACCGGGGCGACAGGTGTGTAGATGTTCGGGACCTCTTTGCGAAAGAGGATGAGCGGCATCCCGCTCGTCATCGCCTCGCGCAGCTTCCGGTTGTCCCCGCTCCACGGGTCGCCGGAGCGGTACGCGTAGTGCAGGAGCCCGTCCTCGGACTCGGTGTCGTCGTAGGGTCCGCTCGCCGAGGTCACGATGGAGAGCGTCGACGAGAAGCGTCGAGGGTTGCGGATCCCGCGGGAGTAGTCGATGACCGGGAGCTTCTGGCCGTCGATGTGGAAGTCGAGCAGCTGGTCGCGATGAAGGAAACCACCGTTGGCCTCAGCCTGGTCCTGCACCCACTGGATGATGCGTACGCGGAGCGCGGCTTCGACGGCGGAGTCCATGCGCGGAGCTCACCAGATATCAGGCTCGCGTTCAAGCGTCGTCGTCGAACGCGGCAACCGTGCCGGGTTCAGGTGGCCGCCAGCCGAGCACGCCGCGAAGCGCCCACGCGCCCAGCGCCGCGCTCCACGGTCCGGCGAGGCGCGCGCCGAGGTCGCGGGCCGTCGTCGCGGCAGGGGAGACGACGCGCGACATCCCAGCCATCTGCGCCGACATCCTCATCACCTTCACGACGCGTGGCCGCCGCTCGCCGGACCACCGGCGCAGCAGCTCCGGCACGGCCGCGCCGTTCGCACCGCCGCCCACGCGCACACCGAGCACGACCGCGTCCTCGAGCGCCTGGCACCCGCCCTGCCCGACGTTCGGCAGCATCGCGTGCGCCGCGTCTCCGACGAGCGCGACGCGCCCGGTCACGAGCGACGCCGGGGGAGCGGGGAGCTGCCGGAGCTCGTGGCACAGCACGTGGTCGGGGTCGACGGACGCGAGCAGGTCGGGGATCGGCGCGTGCCAGTCGGCGAGTCGTTCGCGCAGTTCCGCGAACGTCGCGGGCACGCCGGCGGCGTCGGTGACGGACGCGTAGGAGTACACGCGGCCGTCGGCGAGCGGCACGATCCCGACGACGATCCCGCGGCCCCAGGTCTCGCCCCCGACGGGACCGACGGGTTCTCCGGGCGGCACCTCCGCGACGAGCCGCCACGCGGTCGAGCCGCCCGAGACGGGCCCGGGCGCGTCCGGCCACCAGCGTCGCCGTGTGGGCGAGTCGATGCCGTCCGCCGCGACGACGAGCGCGGCCTCGATCTCCTCGTCGCTCCCGGACGCGCCGCCTGGCGTGCCTCCTCCTGCGGGCGAATGGTCGCTGTCAAAGGACTCCTTGGAGTCCGCTCCCGACTCGCGACCGTGCGCTGGGGTCCGTGACCCGCTGCCCTCCGGCCCGACGTCGGTGCGCACCCGCACGCGAGCGGGCCGCCCCGCGTCGCCGGGGTCCACGACGGCGGCGTCGACGCCGAGCCGGAGCGCGCCGTCGGGCAATGCGTCGGCGAGCATGCCGACGAGCTGGGCGCGGTGGAGCACGAGGGTCTGGTCGCCGAACCGCTCGCTCGCGGCGGTGGCGTTCTCGCGGACGAGCCAGCGGCCGTCGGGGCGGCGCAGGCCGACCTCGCCCTGGAGCGCCGAGAGGTCGCGCAGCCGGTCGCCGAGCCCGAGCGCGCCGAGCGCGCGCACCGCGTTGGGCGCGACGGCGATCCCCGCTCCGACCGGTTCGAGCGACGGCGCACGTTCCAGCACCGTGACGTCCCACCCGGCACGCGCGAGCGCGACTCCCGACGCGAGCCCTCCGATCCCGCCGCCCACGACGACGGCCCGCGTCGCACTCATCGCACGTCTCTGGTCACCACGCCGACGCTACCGTCTGGCCGGACGGCGGGGCCTCCCCCGAGCGACGGCAGCCGCCGGTCGCCGGGCAGGGGCCGGGGAGGGCGAGGGGGGAGAGAGCCCCGAGGCCGGGCTTGCGAACGTGGGGTGCCCCGAGGCGGAGGCTCCCGGAGCTCAGACGTGCGGACGAGGCGCCCGGGCCGCGACGATGGTCGCGTGCCGACCGACTCGCCCTCCGCTCGCCCGAGCGACCCGCACTCCACCCACCCGGGCGGCCCGCCGTACCCCCGCCCGACCGCCGACGACCTCGCCGCCGCGCGCGACCTTGAGATCGAGGACTGGCTGCGGCCGGACCTCGACGTCCTGTTCTGCGGGATCAACCCGGGTCTGTACTCGGCGGCGGTCGGGCTGCCGTTCGCCAACCCGGGTACGAGGTACTGGAAGGCGATGCACGAGGCGGGCTTCACCGACCGCGTGCTCTGGCCGTGGGAGCGCGAGGAGTTCCTCGCCGCCGGGCTCGGCATGACGAACGTCGTGCGACGAGCGACCGCGCGGGCCGACGAGCTGACGCCCGAGGAGATCGTCGACGGCGGACGGCGCCTCGTGGAGACGGCGGAGGCGTGCCGCCCGCGCTGGGTCGCGGTGCTCGGCCTGGGCGCGTACCGCACGGCGTTCGCCGACCGTCGCGCCGCCGCGGGCCCGCTGGAGCGGCGCATCGGACCGGCGCGCGCGTGGCTCCTGCCCAACCCGAGCGGGCTCAACGCGCACCACACGGTCGCGACGCTCGGCGCGGCGTACGCGGAGCTGCGCGACGCCGCGGGGCTGCCCGACCGCCGTCGGGCGTGAGCGCCGCTGACGGTGTCGGACCTGGCACCCCGAAGCTCGCGCGCCGCAGTCGGCACCACCGCGATTGTTGACTCTTGCGAGAAGTTGTTGACTTGTGTGGAAATGCCCGGGAGACTCGAAGACCCGAGGTCGACGCGGTCCCGGTTTCCTGCCCCCTCACCGTCGAGAGGACACCCCATGAAGTTCCCCTTGTCCCGCGCGCACTCGCGTGCCACCGCTGTCACGAGTGCGCTGGTCGCGCTCGGTCTGGCGGTGTCGGGCGCGGCCGCCGCCACGGCGTCGCCGGCCCCGGCGAGCGTGCCGGCCGCGGCAACCGCCGTGGCCGAGCCGACGATCTCTCCGGTCGTCGACGCCAACTTCCCCGACCCCGACATCCTCCTCGTCGACGGCGTCTACCACGCCTACGCGACGAACCATCAGGGCCAGAACGTGCAGCACCGCACGTCCACGGACCTCGTCACCTGGAGCGCGCCCACCGACGTCGCGCCCGACCTCGGCGCCTGGGTCAGCGAGTCGTGCACGTTCTCCCCGGGCGGTGCGACCGACCGCTGCGTGTGGGCCCCGGAGGTGTCCGCGGTCGAGGGCGGCTACGCCCTCTACTACACGGCGCGCGACGCGACGTCGCCGCGGCAGTGCCTCGGCGTCGCGCTGTCCGACACCCCGGACGGCCCGTTCGTCCCCGTCGGCGACGACCCGATCGTCTGCCCCAACGGCGAGGCCGGCACGGAGGACCTGGGCGGCGCGATCGACGCCGCGACGTTCGTCGACGGCGACCAGCTGTACCTGCTGTGGAAGGCCGACGGGAACTGCTGCACGGGCAAGACGGCGATCATCTTCGCCCAGCCGCTCTCGCCCGATGGCGCGACGCTCACCGGCCCGCCCGTCGAGCTCATCCGCGTGGACAAGTCCTACGAGGGCCGCGTGGTCGAGGGCCCGACGCTCCTTGAGCGCGACGGCACGTACTACCTCTTCTACTCGGCGAACGACTTCGGCGGGGGCGGCTACCGCACCTCGTACGCCACGGCGTCGAGCCTCGCCGGCCCGTGGACCAAGGCCACGACCGAGCTGCTCACGAGCGACCGCTTCCAGGGCGACGTGCGCGGCCCGGGCGGGCAGGACATCGTCACCGCGCCCGACGGTTCCGACGCGATCGTCTTCCACGGCTGGAACGAGGCGTTCACCTACCGCGCGATGTACGTCGCGGACCTCGAGTGGACGGCCGACGGCGTCCCGTTCGTCCCGCAGGCGTCCGACCGCTACCAGGCCGAGGACGGCGTCGTCACGAACGCGCGCGTCGTGGCCGACGGCGCGGCGTCG
>JAQSXO010000277.1 GCA_029256625.1 Cellulosimicrobium sp.
CGAGGTGCCGCAGCGCCGGGGCGAGCCGGTCGTCGTCGAGCACGACGAGGGCGTGCGCGCCGACACGACGCTCGAGGCGCTCGAGCGCCTGCGCCCCGCCTTCGTGAAGGACGGGACCATCACCGCCGGGTCGAGCTCGCCGCTGTCCGACGGCGCCGCGGCGGTCGTCGTCGCGAGCCGCGCCTTCGCGAAGCGCAACGGGCTGCCCTGGCTCGCCGAGATCGGCGCCGCGGGCCAGGTCGCCGGGCCGGACAACTCGCTGCACTCCCAGCCCGCGCGCGCCATCGAGGCCGCCGTGAAGCGCGAGGGCGTCGCCGCCGCGGACCTCGACCTCGTCGAGATCAACGAGGCGTTCGCTGCGGTCGCGCTGCAGTCGGTCGCCGACCTCGGGATCGACGCGGACGTCGTGAACACCGACGGCGGCGCGATCGCGCTCGGCCACCCCGTCGGCGCGTCCGGCGCCCGCCTCGCGCTGCACCTCGCGCTCGCGCTGAAGCGCCGTGGCGGCGGCGTCGGCGCGGCGGCGCTGTGCGGCGGCGGCGGGCAGGGCGACGCGCTGATCCTGCGCGCCTGACAGCGCGCCTGCGCGCCTGGCGACCTGGTGGGTGACGTCGCGATGCGACGTCCGATCGCCGCCGGACTCCTCCCGCGGGCCCGACGAGAGTGGTGGTGCCGGCCCCACCCCCGCGCGGGCTCGGGCTCGCCGTCGTCGAGGCGCTGGCGGCCGACGGCACGACGGTCGTCCTCGCCGGTCGCCGCCCCGACGCCGTCCGCGACGTGGTCGCGTCCCTGCGCGCACGCGACCTCGACGTCTCCGGCGTGACGCTCGACGTCGACGACCCCGCGAGCGTCCGCGCGGCGGCCGCCGAGCTGTCCGCGCGCCACGACCACCTCGACGTCCTCGTCAACAACGCCGGGATCCTGCCGGAGGCCACGTCCGGTCGCCGCGAGGCGCCCCGCTTCGTCGACCGCGACGTGCTCGAGCAGACCTTCCGGACGAACGTGTTCGGCGCGGTCAGCGTGATCGAGGAGCTCCTCCCCCTGCTCGAACGCTCGACGGCGGGTCGGGTCGTCAACGTCTCGTCGACCATGGGCTCGCTGACCGACCAGCAGGACCCCGCCTCGCCCTGGTTCGGCATGGTCGTCCCCGCCTACCAGGCATCGAAGGCCGCGCTCAACGCGGTGACCGTCTCGCTCGCGAAGCACCTGGCAGGCACGCGCGTCAAGGTGACGTCGGTGTGCCCCGGGTGGGTCCAGACCGACCTCGCACCCGGGAACCGCGAGCACGCCCCGACCACGCCCGCCGAGGCGGCGCAGGTCGTGGTCCGGGCCGCGCGGCTGCCCGACGACGCGGCGTCCGGCGCGTTCCTGAGCGCCGCCGGGCCGGTCGCCTGGTGAGCCCCTGACGCGCCTGGACGCGCGAACCGACCAGCCCTGGTGCACGATGCTGCACCAGGGTTGGCGCGCTTCGGTCGCCGCGGTGTGACGCAGATCGCGCCGAGGTCGGCCGAAATCGCGTCATGGATCGCGTCGGGCGCGGTCTCTCTCCCTGGAACCGCCCCCCGACGAGAGGACCCGTATGACCACCGTGACCGACGCAGCCCGCCGCACCGCGAGCCGCGCGCGCCACTCGCACCTGTCCGCCGTCGCCGTCGCGCTCGTCGGCCTTGCCGCGGGGTTCGCCGCGGCGCCCTACCTGCTCGGCTGATCTCCCGCCCCGTTCCGATGGGGCCCGCTGCGGCGGAACGAGTCGACGAGCGCCCAGACCGCGCTGGCGACGCCGCCGAGGCAGAGGACGGAGACCATCGTCAGCCCCAGGGCGTCGACGACCTCGCCCGCGAGCCAGCCTCGAACCGCTCCCAGGATCGTGAACGGAGCGAGCAGGCTGCAGAACAGCAGGATCGCGACGGCGTACCAGCGACGTCGCCGCTGGTTGCGCGGCGGCTTCGAGAGTCCGTAGTGATACAGCGCCACGCCGGGAGCCTACGGCTCGACGGCACGGTCGCGGGCGTCCGCCAGATGCTCTTCGAGGCGGTCGAGCAGCGGGACCTGGCCCGCGACGACGAGCCCGCGGGCTCGCGAGACCGGGAACCAGCCGGCCCGGTCGAGCTCGGGGAACTCCTGCATCCGTCCCGAGCGCGGCGGCCACTCGAGCGCGAACGTGTTGCTCGAGATCGCGGTGACGTCGAGGTCCGCCTCGCGCGCCCACGCCGCGACGAGCTTGCCGGCGCGCTGGCGCACGGTGCCGAGGTCCAGGTCGGGCGCCTCCCCCGCCGGGGCCGGGACGCCGAGCTCCTCCGCGAACTCGCGCAGCGCCGCGGCGTGGCCGTCCTCGCCCGGCTCCACCTCTCCCTTGGGGATCGTCCAGCCGCCCGCGTCCTTGCGCGCCCACAGCGGACCGCCCATGTGCCCGAGGAGCACCTCGACGACGTCGTCACGGAACCGGTAGAGCACGAGCCCTGCTGACTGCTTCACCCCTCCTTCCTACACAGCCGACGGCGGGACGGCCCGTCGGGACCGGATCGCCGCCGCGCCGCCCCGGGGTCACGAGCCCGCTCCGGGGCGGAGAACCGGTGTCCGCACCGCCCGGAGCGTGTGGGTGGCGCGACGTAGCGTCGGCCGTCTCAGGACCAGAACGCAGGAGGGACGACCATGACCACGTCGAGCGTCACGCACCTCAACCCTGCCGGGCTGCACCGCAACCCGGCGTTCTCCCAGGGCACGATCGTCGAGACCGGTCGCACGCTCTACGTCGGGGGCCAGAACGGCACCGACGCGGACGGCGTGATCGTCGAGGGCGGCATCGCGGCCCAGACGGCGCAGGCGCTGCGCAACGTCCTGGCCGTGCTGGCCGAGGCCGGCGCCGGGCCGGAGGACGTCGCGCGGCTCGCCGTCTACCTCGACCCCGAGGCCGACCTCATGGAGGGCTTCGCCGCCGTCGGCGAGGTCTGGGGCCCGCACCCGGCCGCCGTGACAGTCCTGCAGGTCGGGATCGGCCGGCCCGGCGCGCTCGTCGAGATCGAGGCGGTCGCGGCGCTCCGGCCGTGACACCCCTCACCTGACCCCGTCTCCACGGGCGTGGTTCCGCGCCCCCCGCTACTGTCCGGGGGTGCCCGCCGACCCTGTCCCACGCCGCTCGCTCGGGCGCGCCCTGGGTCGGGCCGCGGCGTACGGGGTCGCGGCGTCCGTCCCCGTCCTCGTGCTCGCGTGGCTCGTGCGCGCGGAGTCGGGGCTCGTCGTCGACGCCGACCGGGCCGCCGTCGCCGCGGCGACCCGGTTCACCGGCGAGCGGCCCGCGTTCGAGCGCACGCTGCTCGTGGGCCAGGAGGTGCTCGCCGCGCGGTGGATGAACGTCGCCGCGATGGGTGTGTGCCTCTGGGCCTGGCGGCGCCGCGACCTCGGGTCACGTGCGGCCTGGGCTGCGGGGACCATCTGGGGCGCGTGGGCGCTCGGCCTCGGGGCCAAGGAGCTCGTCGACCGCGCGCGTCCCGTCGTCGAGGACGCGGTGACCGTCGTGCCCGGGTCCAGCTTCCCGTCCGGGCACGCGATGAACGCCGCCGCCGTCGGGGTGAGCCTCACGGTGCTGGTCTGGCCGCTGCTCGGGCGCGGCGGCCGCGTCGCCGTGGTGAGCGGCGCGACCGTGCTCGCGCTCGTCACGGCGGCCGACCGCGTGCTGCTCGGCGCGCACTACCCGTCCGACGTCGTCGGCGGGATCCTCTTCGGTGGCGCCGTCGCGGGGGCGTCCGCCGTCGGCTACCACGGGTGGGCGTCCGCCCGGATCGCCCGCTCTTCCGGCTCCGCTCCCAGGAACGAGGTCTGATGCATCCCTTCGTGCACCGCTACGAGCTCGACACGACCCGACCCACCGCGAAGGAGGTGCTGCGCGACGTCGGGCTCCGGGCGTTCCTCCCCGGCGCCGTCCTGTGGGTGCTCATCGTCGCGACCGGGTTCCTCGTGACGGGTCCGCTGGGCGACCTGCCCGGCGAGGTCGGGGTGAACCGCTGGCTGGAAGAGCGGCGCACGCCCTTCTGGGACACCGTGACCGACGTGTTCTCCCTGATCGGGACGACCGAGTTCATCATCGGCGGGACCGTTCTCACGATCCTGCTCGTCTGGTGGCGCACCCGGCAGTGGTGGTTCGCCGTCGTGCCCGCGCTCGCCGTCGCGCTGCAGGCGCTCATCTTCCTCACGTCGTCGATCGTCGTGGGCCGCGAGCGCCCGGACGTCTCGCGGCTCGACGAGGCGCCGCCGACCTCGAGCTTCCCGTCGGGTCACACCGGCGCGTCCGCCGCGTTCTACCTGACCCTCGCGCTGCTCGCGCAGCGCATCACCCACCCCGTCCTGCGCGTCGTCGTCACCGTCCTGTGCTGCCTCGTGCCGCTCGCCGTGGGCCTGTCCCGCCTCTACCGCGGCGCCCACGGCCCGGCCGACGTCGTGGTGGGACTGATGAACGGCATCGTCTGCTGCGTCCTCGCCTGGAACTACCTGCGCCGCGACGTCCGCAAGCAGCGCTGAGGGTCGACGCCCACCGCGCGAGAGAAACCCCGGCCGCGCGAAGTAGAGGCCTGGTCGGACGAGGTAGAGGCCTGGTCCCGCGAAGTAGAGGCCTGGTCGGACGAGGTAGAGGCGTGGTCTGTGCGCCCTGTCGCCGTACGACGACGGCGGGCCCGGTCCTGAGACCGGGCCCGCCGTCGTCGTGCGGTGGTCGTCCGGGCGATGCGCGCGCCCGGACGACCCGTCAGCTCACGCGCAGAGGCCCACCGGGTCCCACGAGCCCCACGTCACGGACCCGGGAAGCTCGCCCTTGGTCCACCACTGGGCCGTGTAGTTCACGCCGGCACGGGACACGGTCTGACCCCCGGTGTAGACGGCCTCGCGCGACCAGGCAGGGGCGCAGTCCGCGACCGCGACCTCGGGCGCCGTGCCGCACGGGCCGATCTTCTTCCAAGCGGACGACGAGCCCGGCTCCTGGTCGCGGGTCCACCACTGGGCCTTGTACTCCGAGCCCTCGTGCGAGACGACCTCGCCACCGGTGTAGACGCCCGTGCCGTACCAGGGCACGGCGCACTCGTCGGCCACGCCCGGGCCGGGGGTCGCCGCACGCAGCGTCGAGCCCAGCGCGTCGCCCAGCTCGTTGCGGTAGTCGCCCGAGAGGTCCCACCACATCGCGCCGCCGTAGCCCTGCGTGGCGACAAACTCGGCCTTGGCCGTGACCGACGCCGGGTCGTCGTAGCTCCACCACTGGTCGCCGTCGTAGAGCCAGCTCGCGCCGATCTCCGGGTCGAAGTACTTCTCGCCGTCGAACGAGCGCAGCTCCGCGTACGTCTTGGTGCCGACGTAGCCCGCGGCGGGCTGCCAGCCCTGCGAGCCGTCCTCGACGCCGTACCAGCCGTGGCCGTAGGCGGCGAGGCCGGCGTTGACCTGCGACGGGTCCGCGCCCGCGTTGACGTACATGCCGAGCGCGCCGTCGAGCCCGAGGCCCCAGTTCTGCGTGCCGTCGGGGTGCAGGTTGCCCTGGTGGCCTGTCTGGTTCGGCACCCAGCCGCCGTGGAAGTCGTAGCCCTGCACGTTGAGGAAGTCCACGACCGCGAACAGGCGCGGGTCGAGCCAGCCGCCCTGGCCGGCGTTCCAGCC
>JAQSXO010000278.1 GCA_029256625.1 Cellulosimicrobium sp.
ACCGTCGCGAGCGCGACCGTCCGCGCCGCGAGGTCCACGATCCTCTGCTCGCCGCCGGGCAGCGAGGTCGCGATGTGGCCGTCGAGCGGGCGCGTCCACCGCTGGCCGATGCCCTCGACGCCCCGCAGCGCACCCACCACGCCGCCGACCGTCGCCCCCGCCGAGTCGGTGTCCCAGCCCGCGGTGACGGCGATCGCGACGCTCGCGCCGAAGTCGCCGCGGCCGTCCGCGCCACGCCCCGCGGTGAGCGCGTAGGCGATCACCGCGGCGTTGTTGAGCACGTGCACCCAGTGCAGGTCGCCGTACGCGGCGTGGATCGTGTCGAGCCCCGCGCGCACGCCCACCTCGGACGCGTCGCCGTCGCGGCCCGCGTCGCGGCCGAGCCGGATCGCGGCGGCCAGGCGGCTGCCCGGCGGCACGACGGCGTCCGCCGCGTCGAGCACCTCGTCCACCGTGTCGCAGACCATCGCCGCCGACGCGAGCGCGGCCGCCCACATCCCGCCGTACACGCCGTTGCGCGTATGGCTCAGGCGCGCGTCCGTCCACGCGAGGCGCGCGGCCTCGCGCACGTCGCCCGGCGAGACCCACCCGAGCACGTCCGTGCGGATGAGCGCGCCGATCCACTCCCGGAACGGGTTGTGGTGCGTCGCCGTCTCCGGCACCGGCCTCGCGTCGAGGATGTTCCGGTACGCCGCGCGCTCGGCCGTGAACACGCGGCCCGCGGGCAGCGCGTCGAGCCAGAGCTGCGCGACGTCGTCCGTCGTGAAGCCGCGCCCGTGCCGCTCCAGCAGGGCGAGCGCGAGGATCGGGTAGTTGAGGTCGTCGTCCTCGGGCATCCCGTCGATGTTCTCCTCGAGCGACGTCGGGGCGCTGCGCCGGTTCCACGGCCAGCGCGCGGCGACGTCGTCGGGCAGCCCGACGGCGGTGAACCAGCGGTCCAGCGGCCACCGGCCCGTCGCGCGCAGGATCTCCTCGATCCCCGCGCGCGGGATCTTCTCCACGGGCTTGCCGAGCAGGCAGCCCGCCGCGCGCCCGGTCCACGCGCCGAGCACGCGGTCGGCGTACGCGGCGTCGGCGGCGGCGCCGGTTCCCGGGCCGGCGGAGGACCCGACGACGCCCGGGCGGGTCGGCAGGCCGGGCGCCGCCGGGAGCGTGGTCAGGATCGCGTCCCAGTCGTCGGGCTCGTGCGGCGCGGGCGCCGCGGGCAGCGCGTCGAGCTCCCTGAGCAGGTCGCGCGCGAGCGCGCGCAGCGCCGGGGTCGCGGGGACGGGACCGGCGCCGCTCACCGCGGGGACGGGGTCGCCGCCCGCGGCGACCCAGCGGTCGCGGACGTCCGCGAGCGCCGCGGCGTCCTTGTCTTCCGCTGCCGCCTGGACGAGCTCGTGCGCGAGCAGGTCCTCGGGCTGGGCCCAGGTCAGTCTCACGCCGGGTCACCCGCCCGCGCGGCGAGGGCCGCGCCGTCGACGGGCGCGTTGCCGAGCTCGGCGAGCGCGCGCAGGCGGGCGGTCGCGCGCTCGCGGTCGGCCAGCAGGATGTCCTGCGCGGCGGACGCCATGAGCCGCCCGGTCTCCCGGACGTCCATGCGGCTCGCCTCCTCGATCGCGTCGAGCCACTCGTCCGGCACGACGGCCGTCCCGCCGAGGCCCGCGCAGACCGCGCCGGCCATGACGGCGATCGAGTCGGCGTCGCGCCCGTAGTTCACGGCGCCGAGCACCGCGCCGCGGAAGTCGCCGCGGTGCCCGAGCACGAAGCCGAGCGCCGCGGGCAGCTCCTCGATGGACTTGGTGCGCGACGGGCGCCGCGCGTCCATCGACATCTGCCGGTACGCGGGCCCGACGGAGTCGAACGGCGCGACCGTCTCGCGGACCAGCCGCGCGAGGGCGCGCTCCTCCTCGTCCGTCGTGGGCGCCGTCGTCCAGCCGTCGAACGCCTCGACGACGGCCTGGAGCGCGGCGGCCGTGCCGTCGTGCGCGACGTCGAGCGCGGCGTGCACGACGTCGTCGACCGTCGCCCCCGGCGCGACGGACGCGGCGACCATGGCCGCGAACACGCCCGCGGCCTCGCGGCCGTAGCTCGACTGGTGCGCGCCGGTGAGGTCGATCGCCTCGGCGTACGCGCCGCGCGGGTCGCCCGCGTTCGCGAGGCCGACGGGCGCGACGTACATCGCGGCCCCGCAGTTGACGACGTTCCCGACGCCCGCCTCGCGCGGGTCGACGTGCCCGTAGTGCAGGCGCGCGACGATCCACTTCTCGGCGAGGAACACGCGCTGCAGCAGCAGCGCGGTCGACTCGAGCTCGGGGATCCAGCGCGGCTCGCCGATCATGAGCGGCACGAGGTCCTCGGCCATCGCGTACGCGTCGAGGTGCTCGCGTCGCTTCGCGTACACCTCCACGAGCGCGCGCGTCATGAGGGTGTCGTCCGTGATGTGCCCGTCACCCTTGTGGTAGGGCGCGATCGGACGCGCGTCCTGCCAGTTCGGGTACCAGGGCTCCACGATCCCCGTCACGCGCCCCCCGTGGCGCTCCTCGATCTGCTCGGGGGTCCAGCCCTCGGTGGCGCCCCCCAGCGCGTCCCCCACCGCCGCTCCGGTGATCACTGCCACCGCTCGGTCGTCCAGCCAGGTCACGGTCCACTCCCTGTCGATCTCTCTCGGCGCCGGTCGCGCCCGGTGCGACCCGTGAGGGCCGCGGTTCCCGGCGGGGCGGCCGTCCGTCGACCGCCCCGCCGCTTGTCCTGCTACTTGGTGATCTCGTCCCAGCCGGCCTCGAGCTCGGTCGCGAGCTGGTCGGCGTCGATCTCCTGGGCGAGGAACTTCTGGTACGCGGGCGTCGCGACCGTGTCCTTCCACTGCGCGTACGCGTCGACGAACAGGTACGGCGCCGACGTGAGGTACTGGCCGGACGAGAGGATCGTCGACCAGCCGTTCTCGTCGCCGAGCGACGACGCCATGGCCTCCTGGGCCGACGTCGTGGCCGGGATGAGCGCGTCCGCCTCGTTGAGCGCGGCGAGGTTCTCCGTGTCGGTGAAGAACTCGATGAACTCCGCGGACTCCTCGACGTGCTCGGAGTCGATGTTCACCGAGAGCGTCTGCGGGTTGGCGGCCTGCTCGGCGCCGTCGGGACCCTCGAGCGGGGGCAGCACGACCCAGTCGAAGCCCTCGGGCGCGTCGTTGGCGATGTTCGCGGCCTGGAACGAGCCCTGGATCGTCATGGCGACCTGGCCCGCGTAGAACGACGCGAGCGTCTCCGAGCCGGACTGCGTGAGCGTCACCGGCAGCACGGTGCTGTCGGTGTGCGCCATCTCGTCGACGAGCTCCGGCAGCGCCATCTCGCCCTCGCCGATGGTGATGCTCGCGTCGGCGCCGGTGCCCTCGAAGTACTCGCCGCCGAAGCCGGGCGCCATGGCCATGAACGCGGCCGTCGGGCTCGCGAGCCCCCACCCGAGCCCGTACGCGCCGTCCTTCGTGGTGGCCTTCGCGATCTCGCGCAGCTCGTCCCACGTCATCGTGTCGCCCGTGGGGACCTCGACGCCCGCGGCCTCGAGCATCGTCTTGTTGGCGAACACCATGTAGGACTGGAGCTCGGTCGGGTACGCGATGACCTGGTCGTCGACCGTCACCGAGTCGAGGATGCCCTCGGGGATGTCGGCGCGCTTCTCGTCCGACATGTACTCGGACAGGTCGGCCAGGTAGCCGTCCACGGCGAAGGGCACGATGCTCGCGGCCTCGTAGTGGATGATGTCCGGCGCGGCGCCGCCGTTGAACTGCGTGATGAGCTTGTCGTAGATCCCGTCCCAGCCCGCGGGCACGATCTCGACCTGGACGTCGGGGTTGGCCTCGTTCCAGTCCGCGACGATCTTCTCGGTCGCCTCGATGGCGGCCGGCTGGTCGGACAGCGACTGGAACTTCAGGGTCACCGGGCCAGAGTCGGCGCCGTCGTCCCCGCTGCCGCCCCCGCTCGAGCAGGAGGCGACGAGCAGGGTCGTGATCGTGAGGCATGCGGCGATGGACGCACCACGAGTCTTCATGGTTCTACCTTTCGGGTGGGGGTGGTTCCAGGGGGTCTGGGAGAGGTTCGGGACGGCCGGCGAGCGGGTCGACGACGGCACGGGTCAGCCCTTCACGGCGCCGGACAGGAGTCCGCCGGTGAGCTTCTTCTGCATGATCGAGAAGAAGACGATGCTGGGGATGGCCGCGAGCACCGAGCCCGCGGCGAGCGGACCGAGCGCCACCTTGCCCTCGCCGCCGATGAACATCTTCAGCGTGATGGGCAGCGTGTAGTTCTCGGGCGACTGGAGCAGGACGAGCGCGAAGAAGAACTCGTTCCACGAGGAGACGAAGCTGAACATCGCCGTCGCGACGACGCCCGGCATGAGCAGCGGGAAGACGATCCTGCGGAGCACGGTGAACCGGCTCGCGCCGTCCATCGAGCCCGCCTCCTCGAGGTCGACCGGGATCGCGGAGACGTAGCCCTGCATCATCCACAGCGCGAACGGCAGGGTGTACGTGGTGTGGACGAGCGTGAGCCCGACCAACGAGTCGGTGAGGCCGACGGTCCGCAGGATGAGGAACAGCGGCAGGATGATGAGGATCACCGGGAACACCTGGCTCACGAGGATCCAGCCGACCCCCGCCGCGCGGATCTTCCCGCGGAGACGGGCCAGCACGTACGACGCGGGCAGCGCGATGACGATGACGAGCGCCGTCGAGACGACCGCGACGATCGCGCTGTTCCACGCCGAGCGCACGAGGCCCTGCCGCGAGAGCGCCTGCGAGTAGTTCTCCCAGTGGAAGTCCTGCGGGATCAGGCTCACGGTCAGCGAGTTGAGCTCGCCCGACGACTTGAGCGACGCCGAGATGAGCCACAGCAGCGGGAAGCCGAGGAAGAGGATGTAGAACGCGAGGGCCACGTACTGGGCCGGGCGGACGAGTGCGCGCACGGGTCAGCTCTCCTTCTCGGAGCGGAACTGCGACCGCAGGTAGATCGCGAGCAGGAGGACG
>JAQSXO010000279.1 GCA_029256625.1 Cellulosimicrobium sp.
CCGGGTCGCGCAGGGGTACCTGTCGCGCGATGCTGGACCATGCCGATGCCGCGCTGGGTCGCCCGCAGCAACAAGCGCTTCCTCAATCCCGTGATGCTCCGTGTCGCGACGGGCGTCGGGCCGATGGCCGTCGTCCGCCACGTCGGGCGACGTAGCGGACGCGAGTACCGCACGCCCGTCTTCGCGTTCGCCTACCGCGACGGGCCCGACGTGCGGGTCGTGCTCGCCCTGACCTACGGGCCCGACGTCGACTGGCTGCACAACGTGGAGGCCACCGGCTCGTTCGTGCTCGAGCGCCGTGACGAGGCGTACGTCGTCGACGACCTGCGCCGCGTCACCGGCGAGGACGGCCTGCGCCTGCTGCCGGGCTGGACGAGCGCCGTCCTGCGGCTGACCGGGGTGGACGAGTTCCGGACCGGACGGCTGCGCGCGTCGCCCTGACCCGGCGCCGAGCTCAGCAGTCCCGGTGGCCCGCCGCGCACCACTCGTGCCCGACGTCGACGACCAGCCGGGACCCCGCACCCGGGCCGGGAAGGACGAACGCGCGGAACGGCAGCCGAGCCCGTACGCCGAGCCCGATCGTCGTCACGCCCTCGAAGCTGCCGGCCCACGCGACGTGCCGGAAGGTGCGGTACCCGGACGTGTCGACGAGCGTGCCTCCCGGGCCGACGAAGAACGCGTCGGTCGGGACGACACCGACCCGTGCCACGACCTCCAGCCGCGCGCCACCCCGGACCGGCACGACGTTCCCCGAGCCGTCCATGACGACCTGGTTCACGTAGCGCACCGACCACCCGGTGAGCGGGGCGTCGACGTCGAGCACGAGCCGGTCGAAGCACGCATGGCGCCCGGCACGGACGTCGGTCAGCCGCCCGGCCGACATGCCCGGCACGCCCTTCCCGAGCGAGCCCCACACCTGCCCGCAGTACGGATGGGCCGCCGCTGCGGGGGCCGTGGCGACGGTCCCCGTGAGCACCGCCCCCGTGAGGACGAGCGACAGGACGGACAACCAGACGAGCACTCGACGACGCATGGCGCGCTCCTTCGTACGCCTCCCACGATCCTCCGGCGGGCGCGGCCCGTCAACGCCCTGGGGGACGCGCGGAGGGCGCCGGCCGGACGGGTTTCTGGTCCGTCGGGAGGGCAGCGACGACGCCGCCTCCGGAGGGCCTGTCATCATGGGACGCATGGCACGTGACCTGTGGATCACCGGTGACCCCGAGAGCGACGCCCTGCTGAGCGACGACGCGTTCGCGCTCCTGGTCGGGATGCTCCTCGACCAGCAGTACCCGATGGAGCACGCGTTCGCGGGACCGCGCAAGATCCGCGACCGCCTCGGCTCCATCGACCCGCGCGCGGTCGCGGAGGCGGACCCCGACGCGTTCGTCACGCTCGCCACGACCCCGCCGGCCATCCACCGGTACGGGCGCTCGATGGCCGCGCGTGTGCAGGACCTGGCGCGCGTCGTCGTCGACGAGTACGACGGCGACGCGACCCGGATCTGGACCGCGCCGGGGGCGGACGGCGCACCCACGGGGCGGGAGGTGCTCGCCCGGCTGCGCGCGCTGCCCGGGTTCGGCGACCAGAAGGCCAGGATCTTCCTCGCGCTCCTCGGCAAGCAGCGCGGCGTGCAGCCCGCGGGGTGGCGCGAGGCGGCGGGCCACTACGGCGACGAGGGGTCGCGCCGGTCGATCGCCGACGTCACGAGCCCGGAGTCGCTCGCGGAGGTCCGCACGTTCAAGAAGGCGCAGAAGGCCGCGGCGAAGGCCGCCAAGGCCTGAGCGCACGGGCGCGCCCGGCGGACGCGGTGGGTGCCGCACCGACGTCGGCCGCTATCGTCGGCGCGTGACCACGACGACGTCGCGCGCCCCCGCGCTACCACCCTCCACCCGCACGCTCCTGGCTCTCGCAGCGGGCGTCGTCGTGCTCGCGGGCGTCCACACGGCCCGGGAGGTGCTCGCGCCGATCCTCCTCGCCGCGGTGATCGTCATCATCTGCCACCCCGTGCGGTTCCCGCTCGAGCGCCGGGGCTGGCCCCGGTGGGCGGCCACGACGGCGGTCGTCGCCGTGGCCTACCTCATCCTCGCCGCCCTCGTCGCGATGCTCGTCTTCGCGGGCTTCCGGTTCGCCGACCTGGTGCGCGAGTACCTGCCGGCGCTGGTCCGCTCGGTCGAGGACGTCGTCGACCAGCTCTCGGCCGTGGGGATCGACACCGACGTCGCGGAGGCCGCGACGTCGTGGCTCGACCCCGGCCGCGTGCTCAGCCTCGCCGGGAACGTGTCGGGCATGGCGCTCGGCATC
Source organism: Cellulosimicrobium sp. (assembly GCA_029256625.1). Taxonomy (GTDB): domain Bacteria; phylum Actinomycetota; class Actinomycetes; order Actinomycetales; family Cellulomonadaceae; genus Cellulosimicrobium. The sequence goes on from JAQSXO010000279.1 coordinate 2,302, forward strand.
GCGACCGCCTTCTTCTTCGTGCTCGCCTACGCGATCTTCATGGCGGCGGACGCGGCGCGGTACTCGACCGCGACGACCGTCTTCGGGACCGAGCGCGCCGCGACGATCGACCGCGCGTCCCGGTTCAGCGGCGGCGTGCGGCGGTACTTCGTCGTCAACGCGTCGTTCGGCGCGGTCGTGGCGGTCGTCGACGGCGTCGCGCTGTGGCTGCTCTCGGTCCCCGCGCCGACGGTGTGGGCCATCCTCGCCTTCGTCACGAACTTCATCCCGAACATCGGCTTCGTGCTCGGCCTCGTCCCGCCCGCGATCATGGCGTTCGTGGTCGGGGGGTGGCAGCTCGCCCTCGCGGTCGTCGCCGTCTACTGCGTCGTGAACGTCGTGCTGCAGGTGCTCGTGCAGCCGAAGTTCGTGGCGGACGCGGTGAACCTCAGCCTGACCCTCAGCTTCGTCTCGGTCGTGTTCTGGACCTTCGTCATCGGGCCGCTCGGGGCGATCCTCGCGATCCCGCTCACCCTGCTCGTGCGCGCGCTCGTCCTCGAGCCCGACCCGGGATCGGGCTGGCTGCGCTGGCTCTCCGGGGACGACGTCCCGCGGCACGACGCGACACCGGGGCTCGCCCCGGACGCCGCGCCGGAGGTGACGGCCGACCCGGCCGCACCGCCCCGCGAGGCGGCCGACGAGCCGGAGCCTGAGCCTCAGGTGCAGCCTGGAGGTTCGGTGGCCGACGACGCCCGCGCCCCGGAGAAGTCCTAGCGCGCACATCCTGTTGCGCCGGAACCGGCGGTCCTTAGGCTGGCAGACGGCGGGTGTCCGCCCGTCACCGGTACGGGGGAGGAACCATGGCGCACGGAGACATCACGCACATCGACATCCCGGTGAGCGACAGCGGCCGGGCCACGCAGTTCTACGGCGAGCTCTTCGGCTGGCAGATCGCGGAGATCCCGGGCTTCGAGGGCTACCCCATGTGGCGCGCCCCGAACCAGATCAGCGGCGGCGGGCTCGCGCCGCGGTCCGAGGGGTTCACGACCCCGCGCAGCTACGTGGAGGTCGACTCGATCGAGGACACGCTCGCGAAGGTCCGCGAGCTCGGGGGCCGCGTGATCCTGGAGAAGTCCGAGATCAGCCCGACCTCCTGGTGGGCGGCGTTCGAGGATATCGACGGGAACCAGATCGGGCTCTACGAGGGCACGACGGACGCGGGCTGACCGCGCCGGGCGCGCCCCACCCGGGCGGTCGTCGCGCTCAGAGCGACAGCACGCGACCGTCCGGGTCGCCGGGCCGGCGCGGCCGGAGCGTGGGCGGGGGCGGCCACGGGAGGTCGTAGCGCTCGACGGGGACGTCGATCGCGCCGAAGTCGTCGGTCTGCACGACCACGCCGTCCGGCGTGACCTCCACGAGCCGGACGCGCAGGGGCGGCGCGCCCTCCTGCTCGAGCATCCAGACGTCGGCGAGCCACACGAGGCTGCTGCCGTCGAGGGCTTCCTCCGCCTCGAGCCAGTCGACCGGCCCGGTCAGCTCGAGCCCGAGCAGCGACACGGCCACCCAGGCGTCACCCTCGGGGCGGATCCAGCCCACGTGCTCGCGGTCGTCGGGGCGGCGGTGCGGGATCCAGTCGGCGGGGAGCATCCGGGCAGGCTAACCGGCCGCACGCTCCCGAGCCACGGGTTTGCGCGACCGGCGCCGGGGCACGTCCCTCAGCCGCCCGGTACGGGCTCGTTCCCGGACCCCTCGCGGAAGCCCTCTGCGAAGCCGTCGCGATAGCCGCGGTCGTAGGCCTCGGCGCTCCCCTCCCGGAAGAGGTCGTCGACCGAGGTCCGGACGAGCGCGCGCGCCCCCGGGCCGTCGTCGTCGCCCACGTACCGGCCGAGTCCGCGCACGACGGCGACGGGCCGACCCGCCGCCTTGCCGCGCACGAGCTCGCTCGCGGAGGCCACCTCGTCGGCGACGGCGGTGACCGTCACGGTGAGGGGGCGCCCGTGCGCGTCCACGCCGCCGCGCAGGTCCTCCGCGGCGACGACGCCCGCCGCGCCGATCGCGATGTCCACCAGCCCGTCGCGCCACGCGCGGCCCGCCGTGTCCGTGACCACGACGCCGAGGCGGGCGAGACCGAACCGCTCGCGCAGAGCGGCCCGCAGCGCCCGAGCCGACGCGTCGGGGTCGAGCGGGAGCAGCAGGACCGTGCCCTCCGGGGTGTTGGACGCGTCGACGCCCGCCGCGGCCATGACGAGGCCGAGCCGGTTCTCCACGATGCGCAGCGGTGGCTGGCCGGGACGCTCGCGCGTCGCGACGACGCGCACCGTCTCGTCCGTGATCGCCTGCTCACGGTCGGCCGCTGCGACGACGCGCCCCTCGGCCTTGGACACGACCTTGCTCGTCACGACGACGACGTCGCCCTCCGCGAGCGCGTCGCCCGGTGCCGCCGCGGCGAGCAGGTCGCCGACGAGCGCGGCGAGGTCGTCGCCCGGACGGACCTCACCGAGGCCCCCGGGCGCCCACGCGGTGAGGCGCGCGGACCGGCCGGGAGGCGCGACCTCGTCGGGCGCGCCGGGCGCGGCGTCGTGGTCGCTCATCGCGCGAGCTTCGGGAGCACCTCGCGACCGAAGACCTCGATCCACTCCCGCTGGTTGCGGCCCACGTTGTGGAGGTAGATCCGGTCGAAGCCGAGGTCGACGAACTTCTGGATGTACGCGCGGTGC
>JAQSXO010000280.1 GCA_029256625.1 Cellulosimicrobium sp.
TTCATGGTCGCGGTGTTCGTCGCGCGCGACGTGTTCCTCTTCTACGTGCTGTTCGAGGCGATGCTCATCCCGGTCTACTTCATGATCGGCGGGTTCGGCGTCGGGGCGCGGCGGCGGTACGCGGCGGTGAAGTTCCTGCTGTTCTCGCTCGCCGGCGGCCTGATCATGCTCGCGGCCGTCATCGCGCTGTACGTGCAGGTGCCGATCGACCCGACGACGGGCGCACGTCCCGAGGACGCGTTCCTCACGTCGAACCTCGTGGGGTACTTCGCCGAGAACCCGATGCCGGTCACGACCGAGCGGCTGCTGTTCCTCGGCTTCTTCCTCGCGTTCGCCATCAAGGCGCCGCTCTTCCCCGTCCACACCTGGCTGCCCGACGCCGCGCAGCACGCGCCCGCGGGCACGTCCACGCTCCTCGTGGGCGTGCTGGACAAGGTCGGCACGTTCGGGATGCTCACGCTGTGCCTCCCGCTCTTCCCGCACGCGAGCGCGTGGGCGGCGCCGGTCGTCGTCGTGCTCGCCGTGGTGTCGATCCTCTACGGCGCGCTCATGGCCATCGGGCAGAGCGACCTCATGCGCCTCATCGCTTACACGTCCGTGTCGCACTTCGGGTTCATCGTGCTCGGCATCTTCGCGTTCACGTCGCTCAGCGTGTCCGGGTCGTCGCTGTACATGGTCAACCACGGCATCTCGACCGGTGCGCTGTTCCTCCTGGCGGGCTTCCTCATCGCCCGGCACCCGGAGCGCTCGCAGCGCATCGCGGACTACGGCGGCCTGCAGAAGGTGGTCCCGGTGCTCGCGGGGACGTTCCTCGTGGCCGGCCTGTCCGCGCTCTCGCTGCCGGGCCTGTCCACGTTCGTCAGCGAGATCATGGTGCTCGTCGGGACGTTCGCGCGCAGCCCGTGGGCCGCGCTCGTCGCGGTGCTCGGCGTCGTGCTGGCCGCGCTCTACGTGCTGCTGACCTATCAGCGGATCTTCACCGGCGGCACGCGCGAGGGGCTCGACCAGCTCCCCGACCTCGGCGCGCGCGAGAAGTGGGTCGTCGCGCCGCTGATCACGGTCCTGCTCGTCCTCGGCTTCTACCCGGCTCCCGCGCTCGACCTCGTGCGCGAGCCCGCGGAGGTCACCCTGTCCGACCTCGCGGTCGCCGGCGTCGAGGACCCGCCGCGCTCCGACCCGTTCGCCGAGGGGACCGAGCCGGTCGCCTTCGAGGGCCAGGGGTCGTCCCTCACCCGTAGCACCGACGAAGGGAGCGAGTCGTGAACGACTCCTTCGTGGCCCCCACGGTCGACTGGCTCTACCTCGCCCCGATCCTCGTCGTGCTGGGTGCCGGCGTCGTCGGGGTGCTGATCGAGGCGTTCGTCCCGGCGCGCGTGCGGCGCACGACGCAGGTCGTCCTCGCGCTGCTCGCGACCGCCGCCGCGTTCGCGCTCGTCGTCGTGCTCTGGCGCGACCCGGCCGTGCAGGGGAGCGACGGTGCTCCCTACGGGGTGCGGGTCCTCGGCGGGTCGATGGTCATCGACCCGTTCGGGCTCGCGATCCAGGGGATCGTCGTGCTCCTCGCGTTCCTCGCGATCCTCGTCATCGCCGACCGCACGTCGACCGGGCAGGACGCGTTCGCGCCGTCGGCGGCGGCCGTCCCCGGCTCGCCGTACGAGGACCTCACGCGGCGCAAGGGCCTCGAGCAGACCGAGGTCTACCCGCTCGTGCTCTTCGCCGTCGGCGGCATGATGATCTTCCCGGCGACCGGCAACCTCCTGGTGATGTTCGTCGCGCTCGAGGTGCTCTCGCTCCCGCTCTACGTCCTCTCGGCGATGGCCCGCCGGCGTCGTCTGCTGTCGCAGGAGGCGTCGTTCAAGTACTTCCTCCTCGGGGCGTTCGCGTCCGCACTGTTCGTGTTCGGCGTCGCGCTCGTCTACGGCTTCGCCGGCTCGGTCGACCTCGTCGAGGTGTACCAGTCGCTCGCGACGCCCGAGGGCCCGCTCGCGACCATGCCCGGCCTCGTCGTCGTCGGCGTCCTGCTCATCCTCGCGGGCCTGCTGTTCAAGATCGGCGCCGCGCCGTTCCACGCGTGGACCCCCGACGTCTACCAGGGCGCCCCGACGCCCATCACCGGCTTCATGGCCGCGTGCACCAAGGCGGCGGCGTTCGGCGCGCTCCTGCGCGTCCTGTACGTCGTGAGCCTCGGCCTCGCGCAGTCGTCCCTCGCCACGCGCGAGGACCTGTTCGTCGCGCTGTGGATCGTCACGCTGCTCACCATGGTCGTCGGGACCGTCGTCGGTGCCGTCCAGACCGACGTCAAGCGGCTCCTCGCGTACTCGTCGATCGCCCACGCGGGGTTCATCCTCGTCGGCGTCGTCGGGTTCTCGCAGCTGTCGCTGCGGGCCACGGTCTTCTACCTGCTCGTCTACGGCCTCGCGACGGTCGGCGCGTTCGCCGTCGTCACGCTGGTGCGGGAGACCGCGCCCGTGCGCGAGCGCGTGCCCGCGGCCGTGGGTGCGGGGGCGCCGGACGGAGCGGAGGCCGACAACGTGACGGACGGGGCGCCGGAGCAGCCGGTCGCCGTGCTCGGGGAGGCGACGCACCTCGCGCAGTGGGCGGGCCTCGGACGGCGCAGCCCGTGGCTCGCGGGCACGTTCTCCCTCTTCCTCCTCTCCATGGCGGGCATCCCGCTCACGGCGGGGTTCGTGGCGAAGTTCACCGCGTTCGGTGCGGCCGTCGCCGGACCCGACGGGCAGGGCGGCGGCTCGACGTGGGTGCTCGCCGTGGTCGGCGTGCTGGCCTCGGCGGTCGCGGTCTTCTTCTACGTCCGCATCATCGTGCTCATGTTCTTCACGGCCCCGACCGGCGGGGCTGCGGAGGACGCGAGCGGCGACGGCGGCGCGGTGGAGGGGCCGGGCGTGACCGTCGTCAGGTCGACCGGACCGACGACGATCGCGATCGCCGTGTGCGCGCTCGGGGTGCTCCTCCTCGGTGTGTTCCCGTCCCCGGTTCTCGATCTGGCGGCCGAGGCGGTTAAGTTCGTCCCGTGACCTCTGTGCCTTCCGTGCCGCCCGTGCCCGCCGGGCCCCGCGGCCCGCGCGACCGGACCGCGCCCGTGACGACCACCGCGATCCCGATCTCGGACCCCGAGCTCGCCGCTGCCCTCACCGAGCGGCTCGCGGGGGTCGAGGCCCGGCTGCGCGACGCGGTCGCGCACGCCGACCCGCTCGCGGACACCGCGTCCCGACACCTCGTCAACGCGGGCGGCAAGCGGCTGCGGCCGCTGCTCACCCTGCTCGCCGCCGAGCTCGGCGACGGGACGCGGCCCGAGGTCGGGGAGGCAGCGGTCGTCGTCGAGCTGACGCACCTCGCGTCGCTCTACCACGACGACGTCATGGACTCGGCGCCGGTGCGCCGCGGCGCTCCGTCCGCGCACGCGGTGTGGGGGAACTCCGTCGCCATCATGGTGGGCGACCTGCTCTTCGCGCGGGCGGCGTCGACCGTCGCAGCGCTCGGGCCGGAGGCCGTGCTGATCCAGGCGAGGACGTTCGAGCGGCTGTGCCTGGGACAGCTGCACGAGACGATCGGCCCTGCGGAGGGCGACGACCCCGTCGAGCACTACCTCGAGGTGCTCGCCGACAAGACGGCGTCGCTCCTGTCGACGTCCGCCCGGCTCGGCGCGATGTTCGCCGGGTGCCCCGCCGACGTCGTCGACACCGTCGCCGCCTACGGGGAGAAGCTCGGGGTCGCGTTCCAGCTCGCCGACGACGTGCTCGACCTCGCGTCCTCGGGCGACGAGTCCGGCAAGACGCCGGGCACGGACCTGCGCGAGAAGGTGCCGACCATGCCGGTCCTCCTGCTCCGTGCCCGGATCGCGAACGGGACGGCGAGCGAGGCGGACACGGGGCTCGTCGAGCTCCTCGACTCCGACCTGACCGACGACGCCGCGCTCGCGGCGGCCGTGGCCGCGCTGCGCCGCCACGAGGTGCTCGGTGAGACGCGGGCGCTGGCGGTCCGTTGGGCGCGCTCCGCCGTGGAGGAGCTCGACGGGCTCCCCGACGGGCCGGTCGCCGACGCGCTGCGGTCCTTCGCGGAGGCGCTCGCCGACCGCGCCGCCTGACGTTCTCGCGGAGGGGTGATCTTTCGTCCGGTGGCCGGTAGCCCGGGCTACCGGCGCCCCCTGGCCGCATCGTTGCCTCCGTCACCGGCTTGACCTGGCCCGACGTGTCGCGCACCGCCGTGGCGGTCGCCGCGACGCCGGGGGCCCCGGCGTGAGGGTGGGGAGTGCTCCCCATGGAACGGGTGTCGGATTTCACCTGGTCGCCCGCTATCCTCGAGTGCGCGATCGGTGGGGCCGCCTGGAAAGTGCGAGATCGAGGGGGCTGGAGAAGGGGACCGATCGTCTCCCGATCCAACTCCTCGGAGGGCCCGTGGGTTTCCTGGCGCGTCTGCGCGAGCACCGCCGTACCGTCGCGTCGGTCAGCACCGTCTCGGTGTTCTCGACGGCGTTGGTGGGGCTGGCGTTCCTCTACGAGGGCGAGGCCACGGCTGACGTGGACCTGAACGACTCCGGTGTGTGGGTGACGAAGTCGTCGGCCGGGCTGCTGGGTCGGTTCAACTACGAGTCCCAGGCGTTGGACGGGACCCTCAACGCCGGCAGCACGTCCTTCGACGTGCAGCAGGACGCGGGCCGGGTGCTGCTCGACGACACGAGCACCGGTACGGCCTCCCCGGTGAGCGTGGCGCACCTGAAGCTGGACGGGCAGGTCCGTCTCCCGGCGGGGGCGCAGGTGGTCTCGGGCGGTGCGACGACGGCGATCCTCGACGGTGAGGAGGGCCTGTTGTGGGTGCTGCCGTTCGACGGCGCGACCTCGTTCGACGCGGAGAAGACCGATCCCACGGTGGAGGTCGAGGGGGGCGGCGACCTCACGGTGTCCCAGGACGGGACGGTGTTCGCGGCGATCCCGTCGACGGGGACGCTGTGGACGGTGGCGACGACGTCCA
>JAQSXO010000281.1 GCA_029256625.1 Cellulosimicrobium sp.
CCTCTACTGCTACAACGTCCTCAAGCCCAAGAACGTCATGCCGGTGCACGGCGAGGTCCGCCACCTCGTCGCGAACGGGGCGCTCGCGGTCCGCACGGGTGTGCCCGCCGACCGCGTCGTGCTCGCCGAGGACGGCGTCGTCGTCGACCTCGTGGACGGCAGGGCGTCCGTCGTCGGTGCGGTGCCGTGCGGGTACGTGTACGTCGACGGCTCGAGCGTCGGCGAGATCACCGACGCCGAGCTCAAGGACCGTCGCATCCTCGGCGAGGAGGGCTTCGTGTCCGTCTTCGCCGTCGTGGACTCCGCGACGGGCAAGGTGCTCGCCGGGCCGCAGATCCTCGCGCGCGGGTTCGCCGAGGACGACAAGGTGTTCGAGGACATCCGGCCCGAGGTCGTCAAGGCGCTCGAGGACGCGATCGCGGGCGGCGCGACGGACACGCACCAGCTCCAGCAGATCATGCGCCGTGTCATCGGCCGGTGGGTCTCCAACCGCCTGCGGCGCCGCCCGATGATCGTCCCGGTGGTCGTCGAGGCCTGACCCGCGACCCGCGACGCCCCGGGTGTGCCCTCCCGGGTGCGTCAGCGGCCGCACAGGCGAGAAGTGGCTCCTGCCGGTCCGGCGGGGGCCACTCTCGCGTCCGGGACGGATCGCCGAGCCACCTGGCGGGCGCCGCTACGTCCCGGTCCGTCGGACCAGCCCCGGGCCGACGGCGGCGAGCGTCGCGTCGTAGCGCGCCGAGCGCTCGGCGCCGTCGCCGGGCACGAGGCCCGCGAGCTCGAGCGAGACCAGGCCGTGGACGAGGCCCCACAGGCCGAGGGCGACGTCCGCGGCGCTCGTCGGGTCGGGGACGAGGCGCGCGACGGCGTCGCGCAGCACGAGGAACGTCGCCTCCTCGACGGCGCGGGGGCGACCCGCACCGGGCCGCACGCCGCGCGCGAACATCACGGCGTAGAAGTGCGGGTCCGCGAGGGCGAAGCCCCGGTACGCGCGGCCGAGGGCGGCGAGGTCCGCGCGCGGGTCCGCGGTCCGGTCGACGGTCGCGAGGTGAGCGGCGAAGCGCCGGAAGCCCTCGGCCGAGACGGCGGCGACGAGCTCGTCCCGGCTGCCGAAGAGCGCGTAGACGGCGGAGGGGCTCGTGCCGGCGGCCGTCGCGACGGACCGCACCGTCACGGCGCTCTCGCCGTCCTGGGAGATCGCGCGGGACGCCACGTCGAGGAGGCGGTCGCGCAGGGCGTCGTCGTGCAGTCGGGGTCGTGCCACACCCCGAGTCTAGGGGCCTTGACGCAGGTTTGCGAACGGTGTTCTATAACACTGTTCGTAAATCTGGGCCCGGCCGTGCGCGGGCGCCCACCAGCCTCGGAGGTCCTCGTGCTCGAGCTCACCGACGCCGCCCGCATCACGGCGGGCATCGTCCTCCTCACGGTCGTCGGCATCGAGTCGGGCGGCGCCTTCCTCGTCAGGGTCGTCACACGGCGGGTGCCGGTCACGGGGTTCCAGACCTCGTTCTTCCGTGCGGGTCACGCGCACGCGGGCGTGCTCGTGATCCTCGGCCTCCTGTGCCTGCTGCTCACGGAGGCGACGGGGCTGACGGGCTTCTGGCGGTGGCTCGCGGCGACCGGCGTGCTCGTCGCGGCCATCCTCCTCCCGGCCGGGTTCTTCCTCTCTGCCGTGGGCTCGGGCCGGGAGGCGCCGAACTGGGCCGTCGTGCTGCTCCCCGCGGGCGCCGTGGTCCTCGCGGCGGGGGTCGTGACCCTCGCGGTCGGGCTCTTCCTCGCGTGAGGCCGACGCGCCCGGCGGGCTCCCGGGCGTGCCATCGAGGCCGTGGGTGGGTGCCGCTACGGTTCCGGGCATGACGAACGCCGAGGACTTCGCCCTGCTCGACCCCGTCCACCTCGTGACCCAGCCGCAGGGCTGGAGCATCATCTACTCGCCCGGGGGCCCGGAGTGGCACCAGCACAAGGGCGCCCTCGAGCGGCACGGCATCGAGTGCTCGGGGTACGACTTCTCCGGCGCGCTCCAGGCCACGCTGGCCGACCACGAGCCGAGCGTGCTGGACGCCGTCGGGTTCGACCCCGAGGGCGGCATGGTGAGCGTCTACGGGTCGGACCTCGACGCCCTGCACGTCGCGGCGCGGCACCTGCACCGCCTCGTCACCGACGAGCAGGCGCTCGACGTCGCGCTCGCCCGGTCCGCCGAGCTCGGGCTCGACGACTGAGTCCGGCGACCTGCGGCGTCAGCGCGAGCGCAGCGCCTCGAGCTGCGCGTCGTGCCACTCGGCGACGTAGCCCGTGAGCCGGCGGTCGTCGGGTGCGGGCCCACCGCGAAGAGCGGCGTCCAGCGCGTCGAGGTAGCCGCGGTCGGCCGCGAAGCGCGCGGCGACCGCGGCGCGACCGACGGCGGGGCTCCCGTGGCCCGGGACCAGCACGTCGACCTCGCGCGCGGCGAGCTCGAGCGCATCGAGCGCGCCGCGGTAGACCCCGACCGGGTCGCGGCTGTCGGTGTCGACGAGCGGCACCTCGACGTCGGAGAGCATGTCGCCGGCCAGGAGCGCGCTCCCGTGGGGCGTCCGCACGACGAGCGCGGCGTGGCCCGGCGCGTGGGCGTCGTGCTCGACGACGGTCACGGTGCGCGTGCCGGTCGCGGCGGCGCTGGGCCAGGCGAGCCGAAGCGCGCCGCGGGGGAGCGGAGCCAACGCGCCCACGAGCGCGGGGTCGTGGCCGGGCGCGGCGGCCTCGGCCGACGCGAGGACCGAGGCCCGCCGCCGCTGCGTCGCGTCGGTGGTGCGCGCCGTCGCCCAGCGGGGAGCGTCGCCGAGCGCGGGCGACCACAGGACGTGGTCCCAGTGCGGGTGGGTCGCGAACCCGGCGGTCACGCGCCAGCCGCGTGCCCGCACGGTGGCCGCGAGGGCCTCGACCTCGGCGACGGTCACCGCCGGGTCGACGACGAGCGCCTCGCCGTCCGGCGTGACGACCAGGGTCGACGTCGTCGTCCAGATCTCGGCCGTCGCGACCCAGACGCCGGGGGCGACCTCGACGAGGTCGCGGTCGCGCGCCGTCGGGCTGGGGCCGGGCGGCGCGGCCAGGTCGCCGTCGCGCGGCTCGTCGGGCGTCGGCTCGTCCATGAGCTCCTCCGGTCGTCGGCATCGTGGTGAGGGGGAGCTCCGGCCGGGACACGCGTCTCCGCGTCCGCGTCCGTGTCGTCCCCCGCGGGTAGGTTAGGACCACTATGGCGACCCGCACGTCCCCGCAGGCACGTCGGACCGCGAGCAACCGCACACCAGCGCCCCGCACCACGGCGCGCGGCGGTTCGTCCACGGCCCGCGGCACGTCGCGCGCCGGCACGGGTCGGGGGAGGTCCACCTCCTCGGGCACGCGCCGGCCCGCCCGGCGTCCGGCGTCGGGGCCGCCGTGGCCCGTCCGCGCGGTGCGGGCGGTCTGGCTCGGCGCCGCGCACGGCGTGGGAGCGCTCGTGCGCACCATCGGAAAGGGAGCAAGAGAGCTGGACCCGGCACACCGGCGCGACGGCGTCGCGTTCTTCCTCATCGCCCTCGCCGTCGTCGTGGCGGCCCGCGAGTGGTGGGGCATCGAGGGCACGTTCGGCAGGGTCGTGCACGGCGTCGTCGCGGGCACGTTCGGCCTCGCGGGCGTCGCGGTGCCCGTCCTGCTGCTCTGGCTCGCCGTGCGGATCATGCGGCACCCCGAGCGCGCGCAGGCGAACTCGCGCGTCGCGATCGGGCTCACGCTCATCGTCGTGTCGGTGTGCTCGCTCGTGCACATCTCCGAGGACCTCCCGGCGCCGCGCGACGGCTTCGAGGCCGTGCAGGACGCGGGCGGCATCGTCGGCTACCTCGCCGCGACGCCCGTGACCACCGGGCTCACGCCCTGGTTCGCCGTCCCGATCTTCCTGCTGCTCGGGTTCTTCGGTCTCCTGGTCGTCACCGCGACGCCGGTGCACCGGATACCGAGCCGGCTGCGCGGTCTCTACGACGTGCTCACGGGCAACCACCGTGCGGACGACGAGGAGCTGGACGCCGACGGGCTCGCGCTCGCGGACGGCGTCTCCCGCCACGACGGCACGGACGTGCCGGCGGGTCGTCGTCCTCGCAAGCCCCGGAAGACGAAGGCGCAGCGCGCGGCGGAGGCCGCCGAGATCGAGAAGCCCGAGGGTGGCTTCTCGGGCGACGAGGCGTTCGAGACGGCGGCGTTCCTCGACTACGAGGAGGACGCCCCGCGCGGCCGGGGCAAGAAGCGCCGCGGGGACGACGCGGCTCCCGGCACCGCGCCGACCGAGGCGGTGCCCGCCGTCGGGCAGGGCACCGCGCAGGACACCGCGGCGGCCGCGATGGGCGCCGTCGCGCCCGACCCCGCCGACGGCGCGGGCAGCGTCCCGCCGCCCCCGCCGAGCAGCCCCCTGCCGCGCGGCGTGCAGCCGATGCTCGAGGGCGACACGGTCTACCTCCTGCCCAACGAGGACTCGCTGGTCAAGGGCGCGCCGCACAAGGTCCGGTCGGCCGCGAACGACCGCGTCGTCGAGGCGCTCACCCAGACCTTCGAGCAGTTCGAGGTCGACGCGAAGGTCACCGGCTTCACGCGCGGACCGACGGTCACGCGCTACGAGGTCGAGGTCGGCCCCAAGGTCAAGGTCGAGCGCATCACGTCGCTCTCGAACAACATCGCCTACGCGGTCGCGAGCGCGGACGTGCGCATCCTCGCGCCGATCCCCGGCAAGTCGGCGATCGGCATCGAGATCCCCAACACCGACCGCGAGACGGTCGTGCTCGGCGACGTGCTGCGGTCGTCGGCCGCGCGCCGGACCGAGCACCCCATGGTCATGGGCGTGGGCAAGGACGTCGAGGGCGGCTACGTCGTCGCGAACCTCGCGAAGATGCCGCACATCCTCGTCGCGGGCGCGACGGGCGCCGGCAAGTCGAGCTTCATCAACTCCATGATCACGTCGATCCTCATGCGTTCGACGCC
>JAQSXO010000282.1 GCA_029256625.1 Cellulosimicrobium sp.
GGCCTGGAGCAGGTTCTCGGCGTCGTCCTCCTCGACCTCCACGTCCTCGTTGCGCGTGACGCGGAACAGGTGGTGCTCGCGCACCTCCATGCCGGGGAACAGGTGGTCGAGGTGCTGCGCGATGACCTCCTCGATCGGCACGAACGACGTCGGCCCGCGGTCGGGCGACGCCGTCTGCGACGTCGGCGCGCTCGGGCGTCCCCGCGCGTCCACGGCGATGAACCGCGGCAGGAGCGGCGGCACCTTGACGCGCGCGAAGTGCTCCTTGCCCGTCGTCGGGTTCGCCACCACGACGGCGAGGTTGAGCGACAGCCCCGAGATGTAGGGGAACGGGTGCGCCGGGTCGACGGCGAGCGGCGTGAGCACCGGGAAGATCTGCTTGCGGAAGAACTTGTGCAGGCGCTCCTGCTCGCGCGTCTCGAGCTCGTCCCAGTGCACGAGCGTGATGCCCTCGGCGGCGAGCGCAGGCTGGACGTCGTCGGCGAAGACGCGCGCGTGCCGCGCCATGAGCTCGTGCGCGCGCTCGCTGATCGCGTCGAGCACCTGGCGGGGCGAGAGGCCCGAGGCGGCGGTGACCGCGATGCCGGTCGCCATGCGGCGCTTGAGGCCCGCGACGCGGACCATGAAGAACTCGTCCAGGTTGGACGCGAAGATCGCGAGGAACCGGACGCGCTCCAGGAGCGGCTGGCTCGGGTCCTCCGCGAGCTCGAGCACGCGCTGGTTGAACGCGAGCCAGCTCAGCTCGCGGTCGGCGAACCGGTCGTCGGGCAGCGGACCGAGGTCGAGCTCCGCGCCCACCGGCTCGATCTCGGGTTCCTCCGCGATGTGCTCGGCGATGTGCGCGGCGAGGTCCGGGTCGAGCGTGCGCTGCGTGGACGTGTCGGTCATGGGTTCATGGTGGCACCAGTTGGTGAACGGTGCGTGACACGGGTCACCGTGCGGTCGGGCGCGCGTACTGCACGTGCACCGCGCGACGCGTGAAGCCCGCGCGCTCGTACGTGCGCACGGCGGGCACGTTGTCGCCGTCGACGTAGAGCACCGCGATCGTCGCCCCCCGCTCGGCGAGGTGGGCGAGCCCGACGGCGGTGAGCAGCCGGCCGAGCCCCTCGCCCTGGGCGGACGGCACGACGCCGACGACGTAGATCTCGCCCTCGCGCGCGCTATCGGGCTGGCCGGTCGGGATCTTGGTCCAGACGAACCCGACGAGCTCGGGGGCTCCCTCGCCGGGAGCCGGGTCGCGCTCGAGGAGCAGGAGGCCGGCGGCGTCGAACCAGTCCTCCCGCATCCGCGCGCGCAGGTCGTCGACCGTGAGCCGGCCCTGCTCGGGGTGGTGCGCGAAGGCGAGCGCGTTGGCCGCGACCCACGCGGCGTCGTCGTCCCCGGGCACGAACGCGCGCAGCCGCAGGTCAGTGGGGACCACGGGACGCGGGTGCGCCCCCGGCCCGTCGAGGGGCCGCTCGAGGACGAGCAGCTCGCGCACGACGTCGTACCCCGCCCGCGCGGCGAGGCCGCGGGCCGCGAGCAGGTCGCCGTGTGCCCAGACGCGCAGCGGGGGGCGCGGCGTCCGGGCGGGCTCGCCGTCCGTCTCCGTGCCGGGGTGCGGCCGGTCGTCGTGGTCGTGGTCGCTCGGGCGCGGCTCGGCCGCGCGGTCGGCCGCGCTGCCGAGGAGGTGGAACCCGAGCCCGTGCCGCCGGTGCTCGGGTCGGACCACGAGCTCGGCGCTCGGCGCCTCGCCGCGCTTGTCCACCTGCGCGTACCCCGCGAGCTCGCCCGCGCGCCACGTGAGGAGGTGCACGACGTCGTCCGTCGCCTCGCGCAGGTTGAGCAGCGGCTGCTCCGAGAGGGCGGCGACGCCGTCCTCGCGCTCGGCCGCCGCGGCGAGGTCGTGGACCTGCGCGATCTCGACGTCGTCGATGAGCGGCCCGGTGTGCCAGAGGATCGCGGTCTCCACCGGTCCATCTTGCCCCCGGCGCCCGCGCCCGGCCGAACCCGGGGCGCTCAGGCGACGCGTCGTGCCTGGTCGGGAAGGTTCGGGGGGACGTGACGGTTGTCACGTCCGACGGTTCGCGGCATCGACGACGGAGGGCGGGGGCGCCATGGGTGCGTGCGCGGTGGAGGAAGCGACGGAGGCGCCCGGGGCGTCGCCCACGGCGGCGGCCACGGTGCCGACGGGGCAGGACCGGCTCAGGCCGGCACCGTCGCCGGGGGAGCCGCGGGAGCCGGCGATCTGGTCGCGGAACTTCCGGTACTACTTCACCGCCCGCAGCGCGGGGCTGCTGAGCTGGGCGATGCTGCCGGTCGCGGTCTCGGCCGGCCTCCTCAGCTCCGGGTATGGGCTGGCCGTCGCGGGGTACGCGATGGCGTTCCTCGTCGCCCCGTTCGCGAGCCTCGTGCTGTTCGGCGGCGTGCTGGCGGACCGGTTCACGGCGCGGCGGATGATGATCGTCGCCGACCTCGCGAACCTCACCGCGCACGTGCTCCTCGCGGTCCTCTTCGTGCGGGGCATCGACCACCTGTGGCACCTGTACGCGCTGCTCGTGGTGGCGGGCACCGCCAACGCGCTGTTCCAGCCGGGGGCCGCCTCGACCGTCCCGCTCGTGGCGCGCGACGTGCAGGGCGCGAACGGGATCCTGCGGACCTCCGAGGCGATCACCGGGCTCGGCGGACCCGCGCTCGCCGGGGCCCTCGTCGGGTTCGGGTCGACGGGCTGGGTCATGATCCTCTCCGCCGTCGCCTACGGGACCAGCGCGCTGTGCCTGCTCGCGCTCCGGCTCGGCGTCGTGCCCGCGCCCCCCGCCGGGGCGGGGCTCTGGCACAACCTCGCCGTCGGGTGGCGTGAGTTCCGCTCCCGCGCCTGGCTGTGGGGCGTCATCGTCATCTGGATGGTCTACGCCGTGCTCGCCTGGGGTCCGCAGCTCCCCGTGGCGGCGGGTGTCGTCGTGCCCGAGCACGGCGCGACCGCGTTCGGCGTCCTCAACAGCGCGCTCGGCGTGGGGACGGTCGTCGGCGGGCTCCTCGCGATCCGGTTCAAGCCCCGGCGACCGCTCGCGGCCGGGGCCGTCGCGCTCGTCGCCTACCCCCTCTACCCGCTCGGCCTCGTGCTCGGCTGGCCGGTGTGGGCGCTCGCCGTCGCGCAGGTCCTCGTGGGCGTGGGGGTCGGCGTGTGGGGCGTCATGTGGGCGACCAGCGTGCAGACCCAGGTGCCGGGCGACGTGCTCAACCGGGTCCACGCCTACGAGGTCGCGGGGTCGGTCGGCATGTACCCGATCGGCGCCGCCCTGGCAGGTCCCGCCGTCGCCGCGTTCGGCACCGACCGCGTCCTCCTGGTGGGCGCGGTCGTGGGAGCCCTCACGGTCGTGGCGCTCCTCGCCGTCCGGCCGATCCGCACGCTGCAGCGCGTCCCGGACCGCACCTGACGCACCCGACACGGCAGACGGCTCGCGCCGTCCGCGAGAACGACACCACCCGCCGTCGAGCACCACATGGGGGTCGTTGTCGGCTCGATAACGACCCCCATGTCGTGTTCGGCACAGTGCCGGGTGGCGGGGAAGGTTCGACGGGCCCGAGTCGTTGAGGGCATCGTGAGCGAGGTGACGGACGTGCGGGAGACGGTGGACGTCGTGGTCGTCGGTGCCGGGCAGGCGGGGCTGTCCGCGGCCTACCACGTGCGCCGCGCCGGGCTGGACCCGCTCGTGCTCGACGGCGGTCGCGGCCCGGGCGGGGCGTGGCAGGACCGCTGGGACTCGCTGACCATGGCCGAGACGCACGCCGTGCACGACCTCCCGGGCGTCCCGCTTCCGGCCGGGGACCCCGCGGAGCGCGCCAACGTCGCCGTGCCGCGCTACTACGCCGCGTACGAGCGCGAGAACGACCTGCGCGTCGTGCGCCCGGTCACGGTCGACGACGTGACGCAGGACCCTGACGACCCCGCCCTGCTGCGCGTGCGTGCGACGATCGGCGCCGGACCCGACGCGCGCGGGCTCACCGTGCGCACGCGCACCCTCGTCAACGCGACGGGCACGTGGACCCGGCCGTTCTGGCCCCGCTACCCGGGGATGGAGACGTTCCGCGGCCGCCAGCTCCACACTCACGACTTCCGTGCGGCCGAGGACTTCGCGGGGCAGCACGTCGTGGTCGTGGGGGGCGGGGCGTCCGCGACGCAGCTCCTGCTGCAGATCGCCCCGCACGCGTCCGGCACCACGTGGGTCACGCGCCGCGAGCCCGTCTGGGTCGAGGAGGAGTTCTCGCCCGAGCTCGGGCGCGCGGCCGTCGCGCGCGTCGCCGAGCGGACGTCCGCCGGCCTCCCGCCGGGGAGCGTCGTCTCGGTCACGGGACTGCCGCTCACGCCGCGCTACCGCGCGGGGATCGCGAGCGGGGTGCTGCGCCGTCGGCCGATGTTCGAGCGGGTGACGCCGTCGGGCGTCGAGTGGGCCGCAGGCGCGAACGACGACGGCCTGCTCTTCCAGCCCGCCGACGTCATCCTCTGGGCCACCGGGTTCCGTGCCGCGCTCGACCACCTCGCACCGCTCGCGCTGCGCGAGCCCGGCGGCGGGATCGTCCTCGACGGCACGACGGCGGCGCGCGACCGGCGCGTGCAGCTCGTCGGGTACGGACCGAGCGCGTCGACGATCGGCGCGAACCGGGCCGGGCGCGAGGCTGCACGGGGGGTGCTGCGCGCGCTCGGTGCGAGCCCGCACCTCGGGGACGCGGCGGGATCTCGTCTCCCGGTGGCGGTGTAAGCCCTCGTCAGGGTGGTCCGTCGCGGCCTACGGTGCACCCGTGAGCACCGTGCCGCCCGTCCCTGACCCGTCGTCCCCGCGCCCCGAGGCGCCGGGCGACGTCCTCGCGCTTCCCACGCAGCGGCGCACCCTCACGACGCTCGCCGCGACGCAGGTGCTCTCGGGGGTCGGCGTCGCGAGCGGGATCGCGGTCGCGCCGCTCGTCGCGTCCGCGCTCTCGCGGCGCGGTCCTCGCGACGGTCACCGTGCTCGTCGGCTCGTGGCCCCTGCTCGTCGTGGCCATGCTGCTGTTCGGGTCGGGCGCAGCCGCGGGGCTCGCGTCCCGGTTCGCGGCGACCGACCTCGCGACGCCCCAGCGGCGGGCGCGCGACCTGTCCGTCGTGGTGTGGGCGACGACGGTCGGTTCCGTCGTCGGTCCGACGCTCGCCGGGCTCGCGGACCGCGTCGCCGGCCCCGGCCTGCGCCTCGGTGACGCGCACGCGCAGCACGGCTCGACCGCGCCGAGCGCGGCGCCGTTCGTCCTCGCGGCGGTCGCGTTCGCGCTGGCGGCGGCCGTCGTCGCGGTGTGGCTGCGGCCCGACCCGCTGCTCGCGTCGCGTGCGACGTCGGACGCGGCGGACGTCGTGGCGTCCGGCGCCGCCCCGGGTGCCGTGCCGGCCGACGGCAAGGGGTCGTCGTGGCGCGACGGGCTGCACGCGGGCTGGGCCGTCGTGTCGGCCAGCCCGACGGCGCGCCTCGCCCTCGGCGCGATCGTCCTCAGCCACCTCGTCATGGTCGGGCTCATGTCCATGACGCCCGTCCACATGAACCACGGCGGCGCGACGCTCCAGGTCGTCGGTCTCGTCATCAGCGCGCACATCGCGGGCATGTACGCGCTCAGCCCGGTCGTCGGGTGGCTCGCCGACCGCGTCGGGCACGCGCGCGTGCTCTACGTCGGGGGCGCGCTGCTCCTCGCCGCGGCGGTCGTGGTGGCGGGCGCGCCGGGCGAGGACTCGGCGCGGCTGACGGTCGGCCTCGTGCTGCTCGGGCTCGGGTGGTCGTGCGGGCTCGTCGCCGGGTCGGCGCTGCTCGTCGACGCCACGCCCGGGCCGTCGCGCACGTCCGTGCAGGGCCTGTCCGACCTCGCGATGAACACGGGTGGCGCGGTCGGCGGCATCCTCGCGGGGGCGATCATCGGCTTCTCGTCGTACGGCGCGCTCGCCTGGGGCGCGGCGGCGCTCGTCGTCGTGTGCGCGGTCGTGGCGGCGCCGCTGGCGCGGCGGGCCGCCCTGCGCTGACGGAGGCCACCGCGGGCGCCGAGGTCCGGCTGCGCCCGGTCAGGCGCGGAGCGCGGCGGGGAGGGTCGTGCGCTCGTCCCGACGGACGGCACCGGCCTGCGCCGGGGTGAGGAAGAGCGCGTCGGAGAGGTCGGCGCCGCGGGCGTCGGCACCGCGCAGGTCCGCGCCGAGGAGGTCGACGACCGCCAGCCGGGCCCCGCGCAGGTCAGCCCCGAGCAGCAGCGCGCCCCGCAGGTCCGTCCCGGTGAGGTCGAGCGCGCGCAGGTCGGCGCCGAGGAGGTCCGCGCCGGGCCGTAGCCGACGGCGCACGGCGGCTCCGGGAGCCCGGTACCGCGTGGTCGCTCGGTGGGTGGCGGCCCGGGCCGCGTCGCGCACGAGTGCGCTGGCACGGTCGATCAGCGGCCCGACGTCCCGGCGGACGGCGCCGACGTCGAGCGCGAGGAGGGCGGCCGGCGCGAGGTCCGCGAGGGGCGCGGTCCGCGCGAGGGCCCGCCGTGCGTCGTCGTGCACGGGTGCCGCGGCGGGCAGCGACAGCACCTCGGCGAGGTACCAGAGCAGCTCGTGGAGCTGCGTGACGACGGGGAGCGCGGCGAACGCGTCGCGCGCGGCGGCGGGGTCGTCGCGCCAGGTCGCGCCGTCGTGCGCGGACCGGACGGCCGCCGTGACGCGCTGGCCCGCCCCGAGGCAGTCGTACGCGACGCAGCCGGGGAACCCGGACTCGCGCAGCCGTGCGTGGATGCCGCACCCGAAGTCGTCGCGCAGGTTCGGGCACGGGGTGCCCGCGGGCTTGTCGATCGCGAAGTCGGCGGAGCGCACGAGGTGCAGCCCCACGCAGCACAGGCCGGTGCAGCGCGCGCAGTCGCTGCGCAGGTCGAGCTGCTCGACGAGGAGGGCGCGACCGTCGGCCGCGGGAACGGGGGGCACGTCTCGACGCTACGCCGTCCGCGGGACGCCGGGCACCGACATATCGACCGCCGGGCGCGGGCAGGCGCCCGGGGCGGGGCGACCCGGGCGCCGGGCCGCGCCCGGCGCGCGGGGTCAGGGAGCGGTGCAGGCCGCCGCGGGGGCGGTGGCCGGGGCGGCGCCCGTCGCGATGAACCCGGCGGTCGTCGTGCCGCCCGCGGCGAGGGCGCCGTTCCACGCGGCGTTCGTCACGCGCTCACCCGAGGCGGTCGCGCCGTGCACGCCACCCCACAGCTGCGCGACGACGGTGCCCGACGGCAGCGCGAAGGTCGCCGTCCAGCCCGTCACCGCGGCGTCACCCGCCGTGACGACGAGCTCGCCCTGCCACCCGCCGGGCCAGGCGTTCGCGACGCGGACCGTCGCCGAGCACGCCGCGTCGTCCGGAGGGTCGGTCGGGTCGGGCGGGTCGGTGGGGTCCGGCGGGTCCACCGGCCCGTTGCCGCCGAACCACGACGCCTCGACCGCGGTCTCGCGCAGGCCGCCCGGTCCGTCGATCACGCGCGTCCCCCAGACGCTCGGCGACGCGGCGTCGAAGCCGAGGACCATGTCGAGGTACGGGTCGGTGTTGCCGCTCCACGACCACGCGAGCCAGCCGAGGTCGAGGCGGTTCGCCTCGGCGATGACGACGTCCGCGTCGACGTCGCCCTCGGCGCGCTCCCAGCCGAACTCGCCGACCATGATCGGCAGCCCGGCGTCGACGAAGTGCTCCAGGTAGTCGGTGACCGTCGCCGCCTGCGCGTACACGCCGTACATGTGGATGGAGAAGATCGTGTTCGCGTCCGGGTCGGCGTCGAACACGCCCTGCGCCTCGGCGCGCATGACGTTCGTCCAGTCCTGCCCCCAGTTGGGGGCGTCGACGACGATCGCGTGCTCGTAGCCGATGCCGCGCAGGCGCTGGATCGCGGCAGACGTCTCGGGCGCCCACCGCTGGTTGACCGTCGCGTCGTTGCCGAACGGCTCGTTGCCGATGTTGACGAGGACGAAGTCCTCGGTGCCGGCGAGCGTCGGGTACAGGTCCTCCCAGTAGTCGACCGCCTGGTCGAGGGTCCCGGCGTCGGGTGCGTACTGGTCGCCGTAGCCCGTGGTGTCGTGCACCTCGAGGACGCACACGAGGCGGTTCTCCTCGCACAGGTCGACGACGTCCGCGACGTCGTCGGGGGAGTTGCGCGTCCACTGGTCGCCGCTCGACAGGACGACGCGCACCGTGTTGGCGCCGGCCGCCTTGATGTCGGCGAACGACCCCGTGGTGTGCGTGTACCAGGTGTGCGCGTGGTTGACGCCGCGCAGCACGAGGTCCGTGCCGTCGGCCTCGACGATCCTCCCGTCGGCGACGTGGATGCCCGGCGGCGTGTCCGCCTCGGCAACCGTCTCGGTGGCCGCCGCGGACCGCGCGGTGACGGTCGCGACCATGCCGCACGTGGCGAGGACCGCGGCGGTCACGAGCGCCGCGACGAGCGGGGCGGACCGTCCGGTCCCGGGCGGTCGGGCGGCGTCGGCGTCGTGTTCAGGGGCGGTGCGGCTCATCGGACGACCTCGTCTCTGTCGGCTGCGCACGCCCGGGTCGGCGTGCCCCGACATCGTGAGGGCGCGGAGCCGTCGTCGGGCAGGGGCTGAACCGATTAAGCGGCGTCACCGCTGCCAGAACGGGCCCGCCCGCCCACGAGAACGGGGTCGGTGTCGTTCTCGCGCGGAGGACGACACCGACCCCGTGGTCGGCGGTGGCGGTCAGTCCTCGGAGGACGACGGCTTCTGCAGGCCGGCCGAGATGAGCTCCATGACCGACGAGTCGGCGAGGGTCGTCGCGTCGCCGACGGTGCGGTTCTCCGCGACGTCGCGCAGCAGGCGGCGCATGATCTTGCCGGACCGGGTCTTGGGCAGCTCCGGCACGACGAGGATGCGCTTGGGCTTGGCGATCGGACCGATCTCCTTCGCCACGTGGTTGCGCAGCTCGGTCTGCACGGCGGCGGCGCCGTCGGCGTCCGCAGCCTTGGCCGCGTGCTCGCCGCGCAGGATGACGAACGCGACGACGGCCTGGCCCGTGAGGTCGTCGCTCGCGCCGACGACCGCCGCCTCGGCGACGATCTCGTTGGACACGAGCGCCGACTCGATCTCCGTGGTGGAGAGGCGGTGGCCCGAGACGTTCATGACGTCGTCGACGCGGCCGAGGAGCCAGATGTCGCCGTCCTCGTCCTTCTTGGCGCCGTCGCCCGCGAAGTAGATCCCCGGGAAGCGCGACCAGTACGTGTCCTTGAAGCGCTCGAGGTCGCCCCAGATGCCGCGCAGCATGGACGGCCACGGCTCGGACAGCACGAGATACCCGCCGCCGCCGTTCGGCACCGAGTGCGCCTCGTCGTCGACGACGTCCGCGACGATGCCCGGGAGCGGCACCTGGGCGGAGCCCGGCTTGGCGGCCGTGACGCCCGGCAGGGGCGAGATCATGATCGCGCCCGTCTCCGTCTGCCACCACGTGTCCACGATGGGCGTGCGGTCGCCGCCGATGACGCGGCGGTACCACATCCACGCCTCAGGGTTGATGGGCTCGCCCACCGACCCGAGCACGCGCAGGGACGACAGGTCGAACTTCGCCGGGATCTCCTCGCCCCACTTCATGCACGCGCGGATCGCGGTCGGCGCCGTGTAGAGGATCGAGACCTTGTACTTCTCGACGAGCTCCCACCAGCGGCCCTGGTGC
>JAQSXO010000283.1 GCA_029256625.1 Cellulosimicrobium sp.
TCGCTTCGAGGCGCTCCACAAGGAGGGCCAGTCGGGCCAGTCGAAGCTGACGCAGTACACGCGCTACCTGACGATCGCGCTCGCCATCCTCCAGTCGACCACCGTCATCACCACGGCGCGCAACGGCCTGCTCTTCCAGGGCTGCTCCGTCGACGTCATCCCCGACGGCAGCTTCGTGACGATGGCGCTCATGGTCATCACCATGACGGCGGGCACCGGCCTCATCATGTGGCTCGGCGAGCTCATCACCGAGCGCGGCGTGGGCAACGGCATGTCCCTGCTCATCTTCACGTCGATCGCCGCGAGCTTCCCGACCGCCCTCTGGTCGATCGCAGGTGGTGCGAACGGCGCGACGAACTTCATCATCATGATCGCGGTCATCGTGGTCGTCATCGGCCTGGTCGTGTTCGTCGAGCAGTCGCAGCGCCGCGTGCCGGTCCAGTACGCCAAGCGCATGGTCGGGCGCCGCATGTACGGCGGCTCGAGCACCTACATCCCGATCAAGATCAACATGGCCGGCGTCATCCCGGTGATCTTCGCGGCCTCGCTGCTCGCGGTCCCGGGCCTCATCGCGCAGTTCGGCGACCAGAGCGCCGACTGGGTCATCTGGGTCAGCACGAACCTCGCCGACCCGGCCGCGCCGCTGCACATCGTGCTGTACGTGCTGATGATCCTGTTCTTCTGCTTCTTCTACACGTCGATCACGTTCAACCCGGACGAGGTCGCGGACAACATGAAGAAGTACGGCGGATTCATCCCCGGCATCCGTGCCGGCCGGCCGACCGCCGAGTACCTCGACTACGTCATCACCCGCATCACGTCCGCGGGCTCCATCTACCTCGCGCTCGTCGCCCTGCTGCCGACGCTGGTCCTCATCGGGCTCGGCGTGAGCACCAACATCCCGTTCGGTGGCTCCTCGATCATCATCGTCGTCGGCGTCGGCCTGGAGACGGTCAAGCAGATCAACTCCCAGCTGCAGCAGCGCCACTACGAAGGGTTCCTCCGTTGAGCAACGCCACCGACGGCCAGTCCGCCGCGCGTCCCGCGCGCCTCGTCATCATGGGCCCGCAGGGCGCGGGCAAGGGGACGCAGGCCGCCCGGCTCGCCGAGCAGCTCTCCATCCCCGCGATCTCGACCGGTGACATCTTCCGGGCGAACATCAAGGGCGGCACGGAGCTCGGCCGGCTCGCGCAGGAGTACACCGCGAAGGGTGACCTGGTCCCCGACTCGGTGACCAACGCGATGGTGCGCGACCGTCTCGCCCAGGACGACGCGGCGCAGGGGTTCATCCTCGACGGCTACCCGCGCAACGCGGCCCAGGTCGTCGAGCTCGACGCGATCCTCGCCGACCTGGGCGTCGCCCTGGACGGCGTCGTGGAGCTCACGGCGGACCGCGACGAGCTCCTGGCCCGCCTGGCGAAGCGCGCGGAGATCGAGGGCCGCGAGGACGACACCGAGGAGGCCATCGCGCGCCGCCTCGACATCTACGCGGAGCAGACGGCGCCGCTCACGTCCGCCTACGACGAGCGCGGTCTGCTCGTCCGCGTCGACGGCATCGGTGACGTCGACGAGATCACCGAGCGCATCGTCGCCGCGCTGACCGCGCTCGTCGGCTGAGCGCAGTTCGTCCGTAGGTCTGGGGAGCAGCACGGTGTTCGGTCGCGAGCGCATCGAGTACAAGACGCACGAGCAGGTCCGGTCCATGCGCAGCGCCGGCCTGGTGGTCGCGCGGGCGCTCGAGACGGTCCGCGAGACGGTGCGCCCGGGCATGACGACGGCCGACCTGGACGCGCTCGCCGCGGCCGTGATCGCGGACGCGGGCGCGACGCCGTCGTTCCTCGGGTACGAGGGCTACCCGGCGTCGCTGTGCGTGTCCGTGAACGACGAGGTGGTGCACGGCATCCCCGGCCCGCGCGAGCTGCGCCCGGGGGACGTCGTCTCCGTCGACTGCGGGGCGATCGTGGACGGGTGGCACGGCGACTCGGCCGTGTCGTTCGTCCTCGGGGAGGGTGACCCCCGGGACGAGGCGCTCGTCGAGGCCACGCGCCGTGCGATGTGGGCGGGCATCGCCGCGCTCGCGACGAGCGAGCGGCTCGTCGACGTCGGTGCCGCCATCGAGGACTCGGTCCAGGTCTCGGCGGAGGCGGACGGCGTCGCCTACGGGATCGTCGAGGACTACGTCGGCCACGGGATCGGGTCGGCCATGCACCAGCCGCCGGACGTCCCGAACTACCGCACGCGCGAGAAGGGTCCGCGGCTGCGGCCCGGCATGTGCCTGGCGATCGAGCCGATGGTGACCCTCGGCGACCGCTTCACCCAGGTCTGCGAGGACGACTGGACGGTCGTGACCGACGACGGCGCTCGCGCCGCCCACTGGGAGCACAGCGTCGCGATCCTCGAGGACGGCATCTGGGTCCTCACGTCGCCCGACGGCGGCGCGGCCGAGCTCGCGGGGCTCGGAGTCCGCGTCGCGCCGCTCGCCGCCTGACCGCCGCCGCGCTCAGCGCCGCCCGGGCCCCCGGCGGGGGAGTGACGCGTCGCACGCCCCTCGACGCCCGCCACGGTTTCGCCTCCCTTGCCGGATGCCGTAGGATGGTCCGTCGGGTGTAGTCCGTGCACGTCGTTCAACCGGCCCCCGTCCCTCGGGACCCGGGCGACCGACCTCCGCACGCGGCTCCACGCACCTCCCACGAACGGACGGCCTGCGGGTCGGGCGTGCGCGGGAGCACCAGCAGTTCAGACGAGAGTTAGCGGAGGACATGGCAAAGAAGGACGGTGTCATCGAGATCGAGGGCAGCGTGGTCGAGGCCCTGCCGAACGCGATGTTCCGCGTGGAGCTGGCCAACGGTCACAAGGTTCTCGCGCACATCTCGGGCAAGATGCGCCAGCACTACATCCGGATCCTCCCCGAGGACCGGGTCGTGGTCGAGCTGAGCCCGTACGACCTGTCCCGCGGCCGGATCGTCTACCGCTACAAGTAGTCGCCACGCGTCCACCCACTCACCCGCCACGCCACCCGGTCACCGGGACCGCTCGTCGGTCGCGCCCGGAGCGGGGCACCACTGAGGGAACGAAGATGAAGGTCAAGCCCAGCGTCAAGAAGATCTGCGACAAGTGCAAGGTGATCCGCCGGCACGGTCGCGTCATGGTGATCTGCGACAACCTGCGGCACAAGCAGCGCCAGGGCTGAGCCCGCGCCTGCGCCACGGGTGACGGTCCCTCGGGGCCGTGATCACCGGGCCGCCCGTCACGACGACGGCCGGCCACCAGCGCACCACCACGAACCTGCTCGGCACACCGGACGCGAGTCCGGGAGGAGAACGCCACAGGCAGGGGAACCCCCGGCTCGGAGGCCGGGGCCCACGGAGCTCCCCGTGGGAGGGCGGTGCGACAGACCTCCGACGAAGCACGAGGAGCCGAAAGGCACATGGCACGTCTCATCGGCGTCGACCTCCCCCGCGACAAGCGGCTCGAGGTCGCGCTCACCTACATCTACGGCGTCGGCCGTACCCGCGCCCAGCAGACGCTGGCCGCGACCGGCATCAGCCCGGACGCGCGCGTGAAGGACCTCGGCGACGCCGAGCTCGTCGCGCTCCGCGACTACCTCGAGGGCAACTACAAGCTCGAGGGTGACCTCCGTCGTGAGGTGGCCGCCGACATCCGCCGCAAGGTCGAGATCGGCACCTACCAGGGCCTGCGTCACCGCCGCGGCCTGCCCGTGCGCGGCCAGCGCACCAAGACCAACGCGCGCACGCGCAAGGGACCGAAGCGCACCGTGGCCGGCAAGAAGAAGGCCCGCTGAGCCAGTCCGCAGGGCGGGCCCCGCACGGGTGCTGACGTCGGCCGCACGGTCCACGTCGTCCCGGTCGGAGATCCCCGCGGTCAGACCACCTCAGACCAGGAGAGAAACGAAAGATGCCTCCCAAGACTCGCGCCGCCGCTGGGCGCAAGCCTCGCCGCAAGGACAAGAAGAACGTCCCCGCCGGCCAGGCGCACATCAAGAGCACGTTCAACAACACGATCGTGTCGATCACGGACCCGTCGGGCGCCGTGATCGCGTGGGCCTCCGGCGGCGACGTCGGCTTCAAGGGCTCGCGCAAGTCGACCCCCTTCGCCGCAGGCCTCGCGGCCGAGGCTGCTGCCCGCAAGGCGCAGGAGCACGGCATGAAGAAGGTCGACGTCTTCGTCAAGGGCCCGGGCTCCGGTCGCGAGACCGCGATCCGCTCGCTGCAGTCGGCCGGCCTCGAGGTCGGCTCGATCCAGGACGTCACGCCGCAGGCGCACAACGGGTGCCGCCCGCCCAAGCGTCGTCGCGTCTGACACTCGTCGTCGGCGTGCGGTCGACGGGCCGCCCGGTCACCGACGGGCCGAGCCCGTCGACGGCGCCCGTCACGGGGCAGACGCCTCCTGACGGGGTCGACGCACCCTTCCCGGCCGGGTGGACAGAGTCCCGGCCGGGGCCGCGTGCCGCAGGCACGCACCTCGCCTTGAACCGTGCAGCGTCATATGGCGGACGCTCGCCGAAAGGAAACCACCAGTGCTGATCGCACAGCGCCCCACCTTGACCGAAGAGGTCATCTCGGAGAACCGTTCGCGCTTCTCCATCGAGCCGCTGGAGCCGCGGCGGTCACCTCCATCCGCATCGACGGTGTGCTCCACGAGTTCACCACCGTGCCGGGTGTGAAGGAGGACGTCACCGAGGTCATCCTCAACATCAAGAACCTCGTCGTCTCCTCGGAGAACGACGAGCCCGTCGTGATGTACCTGCGCAAGCAGGGTGCTGGTGCGGTCACCGCGGCGGACATCGTCCCGCCCGCGGGTGTGGAGGTCCACAACCCCGAGCTGCACATCGCCACGCTCAACGACAAGGGCAAGCTCGAGATCGAGCTCACCGTCGAGCGCGGCCGTGGGTACGTCTCGGCCTCGCAGAACAAGTCGTTCGACGCCGAGATCGGGCGCATCCCGGTCGACTCGATCTACTCGCCGGTCCTCAAGGTGACCTACAAGGTCGAGGCGACGCGTGTCGAGCAGCGCACGGACTTCGACAAGCTGGTCGTGGACGTCGAGACGAAGCCGGCGATCTCGCCGCGCGACGCGCTCGCGTCGGCGGGCAAGACGCTGGTGGAGCTCTTCGGCCTGGCCCGTGAGCTCAACGTCGAGGCCGAGGGCATCGAGATCGGCCCGTCGCCTACGGACGCGGCTCTCGCCGCGGACCTGGCGCTGCCGATCGAGGAGCTCAACCTCACGATCCGCTCGTACAACTGCCTCAAGCGCGAGGGCATCCACCAGGTGGGCGAGCTCGTCGCACGCAGCGAGGCGGACCTGCTGGACATCCGCAACTTCGGTGCGAAGTCCATCAACGAGGTGAAGGAGAAGCTCGCCGAGCTCGGCCTGTCCCTCAAGGACTCGCCGCTCGACTTCGACCCGTCGGCCGCCGCGTACTACGACGGCGACGACGACGAGGCGACGTTCTCGGACACCGAGCAGCAGTACTGAGCCTGCGGCTCTAGACACCTCAGCGCGTCCGGGTCCGCACCTGCGGCGCGAACACTTCCCAAGGAGCACATCCCATGCCTACCCCCGCCAAGGGCCCCCGGCTCGGCAGCGGACCGGCTCACGAGCGTCTGATGCTCGCGAACCTGTCCACCCAGCTCTTCGAGCACGGCCGCATCACGACCACCGAGACCAAGGCGAAGCGCCTGCGCCCGGTGGCCGAGCGCCTCATCACGTTCGCGAAGCGTGGCGACCTGCACGCGCGTCGTCGCGTCCTGCGCGTCGTGCGCGACAAGTCCGTGGTGCACACGCTGTTCACCGAGATCGCCCCGCAGATGGCGGAGCGTGAGGGCGGCTACACCCGCATCACGAAGGTCGGCACGCGCAAGGGCGACAACGCGCCCCTCGCCGTGATCGAGCTCGTGACCGAGCCCGTCAGCCCCAAGCAGGCCGTCGTCCGCGAGGCGGAGAAGGCCGCGGAGAAGGCGAGCAAGGAGAAGGCTGACAAGCCGGCCAAGAAGGCCGACGCGGTCGAGGACGCGCCCGTCGAGGACGCTCCCGCCGCCGTCGAGGACGCTCCCGCCGAGGACGTCCAGGACGCGCCCGTCGAGGACGCCGCCGAGGAGAAGAAGGAGGCCTGAGCCTCCTCGATCGACTCTCGGAGTCCTCCGCGACTCCACGCCGCAGGGCCCGGAACCGTGACGGTTCCGGGCCCTGCGCCGTCCCGGGGTACGCCCGTCCCCAGCGTCGAGCGACGCGGCGCCGTGCGGGAGCGCCGGCTGCCCGACGGCGAGCCTCCGGCCGAGCGCACGACCGCGCCGCGGCCTAGGGTCGACGGGTGCCTCCTCGCGACACCACCGCCGGTACCGGGCGGGCGGCGTGGCCGCCTGTCGTCCTCGTGCACGGCTCGCGCACGTCGCGGTCGATGTGGCGCGACCAGCTCGCCGCCCTGCGCCGTGCGGGCGTCGACGCGCTCGCCGTGGACCTGCCGGGGCACGGGGCGCGGCGGGGTGAGGCGTTCACCCTGGACGGTGCCGTGGAGGCCGTCGTGGCCGGGATCGACGACCTGGGCGGGCGAGCGCTCGTCGTCGGCCTCTCGCTCGGCGGCTACGTCGCGATCGAGACGCGGGCGCGGCACCCGGAGCGCGTCGTCGGACTCGTGGCCGCCGCGTGCTCGACCCCTCCCGCGACGCGTCTGCGCGGGGGCTGGCTCCTCGTCGCGCGCGGCATCGAGCGGCTGCCCGACGGCGGAGCGGGGCTCAACCAGGCGCTCGTCGACCGCGCGCTGACGCCGCAGGGCGCGGCCGACCTCGCGGCCGGCGGCTTCGCGCTCGACGTGATGAGCGCGATCCTGCGCGAGGTCGAGGCGGTCGACCCCGTGACGGCCCTCGCCGCGACGGACTCGCCCGTGTGGCTGGTCAACGGCCGGTGGGACCACTTCCGGTTCGGCGAGCGCGGCTTCGTCGAGGCTGCCCGGCGCGGGGGAGCGCCCGCTCGGCTCGTGGTGGTCCCGGGCGCCCGGCACCTCGTGAGCCTCGACGCGCCGGTGGCGTTCAACCGGGTCCTGCTCGACGCCCACCGCTCGGTGACGACGCGACGCGCCGTCGTGCGCTGAGGCGGTCAGGCGGGCGGCAGGTCCCACGCGCGCGCCCCGCCGACGAGCGCCGCGGAGTTGGGCACGACGACGACGTCGTCGCCGAGCCGGTCGAGGACGCTCGGCGTGATCTGCCGCGAGTTCCCGCCGCCGAGGTAGAGCCGGTCCCACCAGAAGACGGGCCGCAGCCCCTCGACGACCGCGAGCACGCGCCGCGACCACAGCCCGTTGCCGAGCCGGCGCCGCTCGGGCTCGCCGACGTACTCGTCGTAGGTCGTGCCACGGCGCACCGGGGCGCGCGACCACTCGAGGTGGGGGGCGAGCCGTCCGCCGTGGAACAGGGCCGAGCCCAGCCCGGTCCCGAGCGTCAGCACGAGCTCCAGCCCGGACGCCGCGACGACGCCCGCGCCGTGCACCTCGGCGTCGTTGAGCACGAGGGCGGGCACGCCGAGACGCGCGCCCACCGCGGCCTGGACGTCGAAGCTCGTCCACGCCTCGACGAGGGCCGGGTCCACCCGGGAGCGGGGGCCGCTGCGGGTGACGTAGTGCGGCGTGTGCACGACGACGCCGCGCCGGATCATGCCGGGCATGCCGACGGTGACCCGGTCGGCGGGGGGCAGCGTGGCCGCGATCTCGGCGATCGTCCCGACGAGCAGCTCGGGCGGCAGCGGGTAGGGCGTCGGGACGCGGACGGCGGCGGCGTGCGCGGTGCCCGACGCGTCGAGCACGTTCGCCTTGATCCCGCCGCCGCCGCAGTCGACGGCGAGGGTGCGGACGTCAGCGCGGTCGCCGGTCATGAGCGGCAGCGTAGGCAGACGCCGCGCGCATCGCACCACCAGGCGACTACGGTGAACTCCCGTGAGCGACGCCCCTGCCACCGACGCACGCCCCGACCCCCCGCCTGCCACCCCCACCGGAGCACCGGGCACCTCGTCGGGCACCTCGTCGGGCACCGCACCGGACGCCGCGGCGACGGGCCGGCACGAGCCGCCCGACGGCGTCGTGCGCGTCCGCCTCGACCTCGCCTACCAGGGGACGGACTTCGCCGGCTGGGCCCGCCAGCCCGCGCTGCGCACCGTCCAGGGCGCGATCGAGGACGGTCTGGCGACGCTCCTGCGCGGGCCCGCGCCCCGCCTGACCGTCGCGGGGCGTACCGACGCGGGGGTGCATGCGCGCGGCCAGGTCGCGCACGTCGACCTCACGCAGGACCAGTGGGAGGCCCTGCCAGGACGCTCCGACCGCACTCCGGGTGACGCGCTGGTCGGGCGGCTCGGCGGGGTGCTCCCGGGGGACGTCGTCGTGCACCGCGCGGCGCCCGCACCCGCGGGCTTCGACGCGCGGTTCTCCGCGCTGCACCGCGCGTACACGTACCGGGTCGCGGACGACCCGGCGCAGCGCGACCCGTTGCGGCGTGCCTGGGTCCTGTGGAACCGGCGCCCGCTCGACGTCGCCGCGATGGACGCCGCCGTGCGGCCGCTGCTCGGGGTGCGCGACTTCGCCGCGTTCTGCAAGCCCCGTCCCGGGGCGACGACGATCCGGGAGCTCCAGCACCTGTCGTGGTCGCGTCCCGCGGACGGGCCCGACGCGGGCCTCGTCGTCGCGCACGTCCGCGCGGACGCGTTCTGCCACAACATGGTGCGCGCGCTCGTCGGCGCGTCGCTCGCGGTCGGAGAGGGGCGGCGCGGGGTCGACTGGCCCGCGCAGCTCCTCGCGAGCCGACGGCGCGACGCGGGCGCCGGCGTCGTCCCGGCCCACGGCCTCGTGCTCGAGGAGGTCACGTACCCGCCGGACGACGAGCTGGCCGCCCGCGCCGACCGGATCCGCGCCGTCCGGAACGAGGAGGACGTCTGGGACGAGGGCGCGTACCGCGACCCGGGCTGAGCACCGTGGGGCTACGCCGTCACGGCTCCTCGACGACGTGCACGGCGGCTTCCTCGGCGCCCGCGGCGCCCCCGGAGATGCCCTCGTCGTCGGCGTAGGTGTCGTTCTGGCGCCCGTCGAGCGCGTCGGGGTCGGCGACGAGGCGGCCCGAGCGGGAGGCGTCGGGGCGCTCGAGCGGGTCGCGGTCCCACTCCTCGGGCTCCTCCTCGGCGAGGCGCTGGTCGAGCGTCTCGCCGTGCACCTCCTCCCACGGCGTCTCGCCGAAGTGGTTGGTTCGGGGGCGGTCGGGCGGGGAGTAGCCCTCGTCGAGGACGTCGTCCACGCCGCGGTCGAGCAGCGTGTCCTCGGCCTGGAGCTGGTCGTTGTCGCCCTCGGCGCCGGTCTCCGGGTCCGGGCTGGTGCCGGTGGTGTCTTCGCTCATGCGTCCACAGTGGCACCTCGTGTCTGCGGCCCGACCTGCACGGACGTGCCGCCGGCGATACCGTGGGACGGGTCGCGCGCGCCGTGGCCCGGTGGCCGGACCGTCCCCGCGGGGGTTGCTCCGTCGCCACCGCACCCGAGATCGATCCACGAGAACGCTCCGAGAACCGAGGACGACCATGGCCGGCATCGACGACATCCTGTCCACCATCCCGCTCGACCAGCTCGCCGGGCGTCTCGGCGTGGACGAGGCGACGGCGCAGCAGGCCGTGGGTGCGGCCCTCCCCGCCCTGCTGGGCGGTCTCCAGGCGAACGCGCAGGACCCGGCCGGCGCGGCGTCGCTCGGCAAGGCCCTCACGCAGCACGACCCGTCGCTCGTCGAGGGCGGGGTGAACCTCGACGACGTGGACACCGCCGACGGCGAGAAGATCGTCCGCCACGTGTTCGGGTCGAACGAGCAGGCCGTCGTCGCGCAGCTCGCCGACTCGACGGGCACGCAGCAGGGGCTGCTGTCGAAGGTGCTGCCCGCGCTCGCCCCGATCGCGCTGGCGTTCCTCGCGAAGCAGCTCGGGGGCAAGGACGCCGGCGCGGGGTCCTCCTCGACGGCGCAGGAGAGCGCGGGCGGCGGCGGTCTGGGCGACCTGCTCGGTGGTCTTCTGGGTGGCGGCTCCGGTGGCTCCGGCGGCGGCCTCGGGGACCTGCTGGGCGGCCTGGGTGGCCTCCTCGGGGGCGGTCGGCGCTGAGCCCGGGGCCGACGACGGTCGTCCCGCTCGGGGCAGGTCGACGCCGGAGCGGTCGGGGGTGCGCGGAATCCGCGTGACCCGGCGGGTCCCGCCGGGGGACGATGGCCTCGTGGGACACCTCGACCTCAGCGACGTCACGTATCACCTGCCCGACGGGCGCACGCTCCTCGACGGCGTCAGCCTGCGCGTCGCCGACGGCGCGCGCGTCGCGCTCGTCGGGCCGAACGGCGTGGGCAAGTCGACGCTCCTGCGCATCGTCACGGGCGACGTCGCGCCGCACGGCGGGGCGGTCGTGCGCAGCGGCGGCCTCGGCGTGATGCGGCAGGACGTGGGGCGCATCGACGACGACCGCTCGGTGCGCGACCTGCTCGTCGAGCTCGCGCCCCCGGCGGTGCGGGAGGCGGCGCTCGAGCTCGCCGCGGCCGAGCACGACATCATGACGGTCGACGACGAGCCCGCCCAGCTCCGGTACGCCCAGGCGCTCGTCGACTGGGCCGACGTCGGGGGCTACGAGGCCGAGACGGCGTGGGACGAGGTGACCGACGAGGTCCTGTCCGTCCCGTTCGAGAAGGCGCAGTGGCGCGACGTGCGCACGCTGTCCGGCGGCGAGCAGAAGCGCCTGGCGCTCACGGCGCTGCTCCGCGGGCCCGAGGAGGTCCTGCTGCTCGACGAGCCGGACAACCACCTCGACGTGCCGACGAAGCGCTGGCTCGAGGAGCGGCTGGTCGCGTCGCCCAAGACGGTCCTCTACGTCTCGCACGACCGCGAGCTGCTGTCCCGCACCGCGACGCAGGTCGCGACGCTCGAGCCGACGCCCGGCGGCGGGACGGTCTGGGTGCACGGCGGCGGGTTCGCGACCTACGCGCAGGCGCGCGCCGACCGGCGGGAGCGCCTGGCGGAGCTCGCGCGGCGGTGGGACGAGGAGCACGCCAAGCTGCGCGAGCTCGTGCAGACGCTCAAGACCAAGGCCGCCTACAACGACGGGCTCGCGAGCCGGTACCAGGCGGCGAAGACGCGCCTGCGCAAGTTCGAGGAGGCGGGCCCCCCGGAGGTGATCGCGCGCGAGCAGCGCGTCACCGTCCGGCTCGCGTGCGGGCGCACGGCGAAGCGTGCTGTGACGTGCCAGTCGCTCGAGCTCACGGGGCTCATGAGGCCGTTCGACCTCGAGGTCTTCTTCGGCGAGCGCGTCGCGGTGCTGGGCTCCAACGGGTCGGGCAAGTCGCACTTCCTGCGCCTCCTCGCCGCGGGCGGGAGCGACCCCGAGCCCGGGGTGGTGCCCGACCCCGCGACGTCCGACGGCGTCCGGCCCGACCCCGTGGCGCACACGGGTCGCGCGGTGCTCGGCTCGCGCGTGCGGCCGGGCTGGTTCGCCCAGAACCACGACCACCCGGAGCTGCGGGGGAGGACCCTCCTGGAGATCCTCCACCGCGGCGAGGGGCACCGGGCCGGGATGGGCCGTGAGGGAGCGAGCCGCGCGCTCGACCGCTACGAGCTCGTCGGTCAGGCGGAGCAGCGCTTCGAGACGCTGTCGGGCGGGCAGCAGGCGCGGTTCCAGATCCTCCTGCTCGAGCTCGACGGTGCGACGCTCCTGCTGCTCGACGAGCCGACGGACAACCTCGACCTGCACTCGGCGGAGGCGCTCGAGGCCGGTCTCGCGGCGTTCCAGGGCACGGTGCTCGCCGTGACCCACGACCGGTGGTTCGCGCGCGGGTTCGACCGCTACCTGGTGTTCCGCGGGGACGGCGAGGTCGTCGAGGCGCCGGAGCCGGTGTGGGACGTCGAGCGCGTGCAGCGGGCGCGCTAGCCGCCGCGTGGCGAGGGCGGCTACCGCCGTCCCTATCCTGGTGGGCATGGCCGTCCACAAGATCGTGCTCTTCTACGCCTTCACGCCGCTGCCCGACCCGCGCGCGGTGCAGCTCTGGCAACGGGCGCTGGGGGAGCGGTGGAACCTCACGGGGCGCGTGATCGTCGCGGAGCACGGGATCAACGCGACGCTGGGCGGGACGGTCGAGGACCTCAAGCAGTACGTGAAGACGACCCGGCAGTACCCCGGCTTCGAGGACGTCGACGTCAAGTGGTCCGACGGCACGGGTCGTGACTTCCCGCGCCTGTCCGTCAAGGTGCGTCCCGAGCTCGTGGCGTTCGGGGTCCCCGACGAGGTCGTGGTCGACGAGGACGGCGTCGTGGGGGGCGGGGCGCGGCTGAGCCCGCAGGCCCTGCACGACCTCGTGGCGGAGCGCGGCGAGGACGTCGTGATGTTCGACGGCCGCAACGCGTTCGAGGCGGAGATCGGGCGGTTCCGCGGGGCCGTCGTGCCGGACGTCGCCACGACGCGCGACTTCGTCGCCGAGATCGACTCGGGCCGCTACGACGACCTCAAGCAGCGGCCGGTCGTCACGTACTGCACCGGGGGCGTGCGGTGCGAGGTGCTGTCCGCGCTCCTGACCGCCCGCGGCTTCGAGGAGGTGTACCAGCTCGACGGCGGCGTCGTGCGGTACGGCGAGGCGTTCGGCTCGCAGGGGCTGTGGGAGGGCTCGCTCTACGTGTTCGACGAGCGCATGCAGGTCGACCTCGGCCCGGGGTCGACGCCGCTCGGCGCGTGCGCGGGGTGCGGGGCGGCGACGGCGAAGTACGAGAACTGCGCGGACCCGAGCTGCCGGACGCTGCGCTTGTACTGCCCGGGCTGCGTGCACGTCGCGCGCTCGACCCGGTGCGAGACCTGCGTGGGCGAGCGCCCGACGCCGGTCCGGCCGCTTTGACCGGTGGCCCGCCCCACAGGTACTCTGGTGAGTCGTTGTGCTCATCTCACGACGCCCGTGTCGCTAGCGCGCCCACTCGCTGCCGGCCAAGGAGCGGGTGTCGACCGAGCCCGCCGCGCAACGACCTGCCCTCTCGGCCGCACGTCTGAGACAGAAACGAAGGCTACGACCGTGCGTACGTACACCCCGAAGCCCGGCGACGTCCAGCGCGACTGGTACGTCATCGACGCGACCGACGTCGTCCTGGGCCGCCTGGCCACCCACGTGGCCACCCTGCTGCGCGGCAAGCACAAGCCGACCTTCGCTCCGCACGTCGACGGCGGTGACTTCGTCATCGTCATCAACGCCGGCAAGGTCGCCCTGAGCGGCAACAAGCGCGAGCAGAAGATGGCCTACAACCACTCCGGTTACCCGGGTGGTCTGCGTGCCGTCGCCTACGGCGACCTGCTCGACAAGCACCCCGAGCGTGCTGTGGAGCGGGCCGTGCGCGGCATGCTCCCCAAGACCACCCTCGGTCGCGCCCAGTTCGGCAAGCTCAAGGTCTACGCGGGTGCCGAGCACCCGCACGCCGCGCAGCAGCCGAAGCCGTTCGAGATCACCCAGGTCGCGCAGTAATCGCCGCCCAGGCGTAGCGCACAGAGAGACGCGAGGACACCACCCGTGGCCGAGACCACCGTCGACACCGACACCCTGGGCGACGAGACGCCCAGCACCTACACCTCTGAGTCCACCGCCCCCACGGGCCGCGGCCAGAGCATCACCGCCCCCGGGCAGGCCCTGGGCCGCCGCAAGGAGGCCGTGGCGCGCGTGCGCCTCGTCCCCGGTACCGGGCAGTGGAAGATCAACGGGCGCGCGCTCGAGGACTACTTCCCGAACAAGGTTCACCAGCAGCTCGTGAACTCCCCGCTGAAGCTCGTCGACGTCGAGGGTCGCTTCGACGTCGTCGCCCGCATCAGCGGCGGCGGCACCTCCGGCCAGGCCGGTGCGCTGCGCCTCGGCATCGCGCGTGCGCTCAACGCGATCGACGCCGAGCACAACCGCCCCGCGCTGAAGAAGGCCGGCTTCCTCACTCGCGACGCCCGCGTCGTCGAGCGCAAGAAGGCCGGT
>JAQSXO010000284.1 GCA_029256625.1 Cellulosimicrobium sp.
GCCCATCGACTTCTGCGCGTCGTTGGTGCCGTGCGCGAGGGAGACGAGCGACGCGGAGCCGACCTGGCCCCAGCGGAACGCCCGGGTCGAGACGTCCTCGGGGACGTCGCGCGTGAGGCGGGCGACGGCCCACGTGCCCACGCTCGCGACGCCGACCGCGACGAGCGGGGCGAGCAGCGCGGGGATGAGCACCTTCGCGGCGACGCCGCTCCAGATGACGCCCTGCGTCCCGACGGCCGCGAGCACGGAGCCCACGACGCCGCCGATGAGGGCGTGCGACGAGCTCGACGGGATGCCGAGCAACCAGGTCAGCAGGTTCCAGGTGATGCCGCCCACGAGCCCCGCGAGGACGACCTCGAGGGTGATGACGTCGGCGTCGACCAGTCCCTTCGCGATGGTCGCCGCGACGGCCAGGGAGAGGAACGCCCCGACCATGTTGAGGACGGCGGAGAGGGCGACGGCGGTCTTGGGCTTGAGGGCCTTGGTGGCGATGGACGTGGCCATCGCGTTGCCCGTGTCGTGGAAGCCGTTGGTGAAGTCGAAGGCCAGTGCGGTCACGACGACGAGCACCAGCAGGAGCGTCTCGGTCACGTTCATCCCCGGAGCGTGCTCGACCATCCTGTGGATTCTTCCGCCACTGTTCACCGACAGTTCATCCGGCGTTCGAAGCCGTTGTTCGAACGTCGGACGACGCCCGGCCGAGCAGGGCCGGACGGCCCGCGAGCGCGGGCGGTCCGGCCCTGTCGGGCACGGTGGGGCGTCAGGCCGAGGTCGGTGCGCCGAGCTCGGCGAGGGCGTCGTCGAGGTCGTCGACGACGGTCGCGACGGCCTCGCGCTGCGTCCGTGCACGGTCCGCCTCCGCGGCGACCGCGGTGCGCGCGGCGGCCAGCTCGGCGTCGAACTGCTCGGCGCGCGCCTGCGCGTCCGCGCGCTGGCCGCGGGCGCGCTGCTCGCCCGAGAACCACTGCCACGCGGCGACCACGCCCGCCACGACGGTCACCGCGAACCAGGCGGGAGCGACCACGATCCCGAGCACGAGCGTCGCGACGGCGATCACCCCGACCCCGCCGACGACGCCCCACGACGCCCCGTCGACGGGACGGGCCAGGAGCTCCGCGCGCGCGGTCGCGGCGAGCGCCGCGCCGTCCTCCGTCGGCGAGACCGTGACGGTGCGGCCCGCGAGGCGCAGCACGCGCGACGGCGCGGGGGTGGCCGCGAGCTCGGAGGCCCGCGCGTGGCTCGCGACGCGCAGGTCGTCGACGAGCAGCGGGGCGGCGAGCGCCGCGAGCCCCGGGTCGGTGCCGCGCGCGTCGTCCACGAGCAGGTCGACACGGGCGCCCCCTCGTTCACGAGCGACCCGACGACCCGCAGCAGCGCCGCGCCCGGGGCCGGTGCGTCGCTCGGCGTGGCTGCGGTGCCGGGCACCGTGCCCGTGCCGCCCGTGGTGTCCGACGACGCCCCGAGCGTGAGCGGACCGGGTGCCGCCGCGGGCAGGGCGATCTCCCCGGCGACGACGGCCCGCGACCACGCGGTCCAGGACCGCAGCAGCGGCAGGGCGTCGGGCGCCGCGGCCGGGCGACGCGTCCCGGAGCCG
Organism: Cellulosimicrobium sp.; assembly: GCA_029256625.1. GTDB lineage: Bacteria > Actinomycetota > Actinomycetes > Actinomycetales > Cellulomonadaceae > Cellulosimicrobium. Next base: position 1,595 of record JAQSXO010000284.1, read on the forward strand.
TCGGCCGCCTCGGGCGAGCCCCAGTCGCCCTCGCTCGCGGGGAGCGCGGGCGCGGCCTCGAGGAGCCGGGCGCGCCAGCGGGCGTGCGCGTCGTCGTCGAGCAGGGCCACACGCTCGGCGAGCGCCGCGCGGACGACCGCGACGCCGTCGTCCCCGAGGTGCCCGGCGGCCGCCGCGCGCCACAGCGCCCGTTCGGAGGCCGTCACGAGGACCTCGTCCGGCGCCTCGCCGGGGCGTTCCGGTGCCGCCTCCGCCGCGCCGTCGGCGCTGCCCCAGCCGGCCGCCGGGAGGACGGGGGCGTCGAGCACCCAGGGAGTCCACTCGCGCGCGAGGCCGGGCTGCCCGACGAGCGCGCACACCGCGACGAGGTACGTCGCGGCCCGACGGCGGTCGCGCAGCAGCGCCTCCTGCGCGGCCTCGGGGTCGAGCCGGCCCGCGGGCAGCTCGGCGACGGCGAGCGCCGCCGGCACGAGCCAGTACCCGGGCACGTCGGCGAGGTCGGGCGACCGGCGCAGGTGCGACACGTCGCCCTCGCCCGTCACGACCGCGCGCGTCAGGGCGCGCGCCGCGTCCCGGGCACGTCGGGCGGGGGTGAACAGGGCGAGCTCCTCGCGCACCTCGCCGAGCTCGATGAGCGCGTTGACGAGGCGCGTGAGCACCTCGACGCGGCTCGACAGGTCGCCCTCGAGCGAGCGCAGGCGCCGGTTGAGCGACGCCTCCCGCGACCGTGCCATCGCGGTCTGCGCGGCGAGCTCGTCCGAGAGGGCCTGCATGTTGCCCTGGTCGCTGCGCCAGTAGCTGTAGGTCGACATGCGCGCGAGCGTACTCAGCCCCGCGCGCCTGTCGAGGGGGAGATCTCCCCGCGGTCCGCCATCGCGGTCCGCGACCGCGGGCCGCGGCGGTCAGCGGCGGTCAGCGGCGGTCAGCGGCGCGGACGCATGAGCGGCGGGTCGAGGACGGCGGGCACGCTCGCGGGCGCGAGGTCCGGGTCCGCTGCCGAACCCGGGGTCGCTCCGCGCTCGGGTCCCGACGTGGGGAGGGATCCCGGGTTCGGCGCGGCGCGGTAGAGGGCCGCGGGGCGGCCGGTGCCGCCCGACGTCGTGCGGCCGGTGTCCTCGAGGAAGCCCGGGGTGGTCGTGGCCTTGCGCGAGAAGTTGCGCGGGTCGAGCCGCACGCCCCAGACCGCCTCGTAGACGCGCCGCAGGTCGGCGACGGTGAACTCGCGCGCGCAGAACGCCGTCGCGAGCGCCGAGTACTCGAGCTTGGCGCGGGCGCGCTCGACGCCGTCGGCCAGGATCCGCGCGTGGTCGAAGGCGAGCCCGGTGCCCGACGACGCCCGGTCGCCCGGCCCCGTCGTCCCGCCCTGTCCCGCTGCGAGCAGGGGCGCGACGGGGTGCCAGGCCGCTCCCCCGGCGTCGGAACCCGCGTGCACGACGCCGAACTCGGGCGCGAGCAGCAGGTACGCGACGGAGACGACCGGGCCGCGCGGGTCACGGCCGAGCGGCCCGTAGGTGCGGAGCTGCTCCAGGTGGCCGGGCGGGCGGACGCCGGTCTCCTCCTCCAGCTCGCGCCGCGCCGCCTGGGCGAGGCGCTCGGCGGGGAGCACGAAGCCGCCCGGGAGCGCGAGCGCGCCACGGAACGGCTCGATGCCGCGCTCGACGAGCAGCACGTGCAGCGCGTCGTCGCGGACCGTGAGCGCGACGACGTCGACGGTGACGGGCAGGAGCGCGGCGGTCGGCGGGACGCCGGGCGTCGGGCTGACGGACGGGGTCATGCGGCCATCGTCGCACATTAGCGTCAGGTTGACGAGAACCGTGGCGGGTTCTAGCGTTCTTATCGTCAGAACGACGAGAACGATCGGAGCGACCATGGCCACCATCCGCACCTACCCGTGGACCCGGCACTTCCTCGGCAGCCCCACCGGGCACGTCGTGCACCTGCGCCGGGGGCGCGTCGCGCACGAGGGCGTCGGCCAGGCGTTCTGGTTCCGCCCGACGACGTCGGTCCTCTCGGAGGTCCCCGTCGACGACCAGGAGCTGCCCGTCTTCTTCCACGCCGTGACCGCCGACCACCAGGACGTCACCGTCCAGGCCGGGGTCACCTACCGGTTCGCCGACCCCGTGACCGTCTCGCAGCGCCTCGACTTCGCCGTCGACCCGGGCAGCGGCGAGACGAGCACCGCGGGACGTGACCAGGTGACGAGCATCGTCGGACGGCTCGCGCAGAGCCGCGCCGCCGACGCGCTGGCCGCGATGCCCCTCGCCGACGCCCTCACGGCCGGCGTGCCCCGCGTGCGCGACGTGCTCGCCCAGGCGCTGACCACGGACCCGCGCCTCACCGCGACCGGGATCGTCGTCATCGGCGTCCAGGTGCTCGCGGTCCGGCCCGAGAAGGACGTCGAGCGCGCGCTCCAGACGCCGGCGCGCGAGCAGGTGCAGGCCGAGGCCGACCGCGCGACGTACGAGCGCAGGGCCCTCGCCGTCGAGCGCGAGCGCGCGATCGCGGAGAACGAGCTCGCGAGCAGGATCGAGCTCGCGACGCGCCGCGAGCGCCTCGTCGCCCAGGAGGGCGCGAACGCGCGGCGCGAGGCCGAGGAGAAGGCCGCCGCCGCGCTCGTCGACGCCCGCGCGACCGCCGAGCGCGCGCAGCTCACGACGGACGCGAGGGCCGAGCAGGTGCGCGTCGTCGGCGCGGCCGAGGCCGCGGCGGAGCAGGCCCGGATGGACGTCTACGCGAGCGCCGGGCAGGGCACCCTCCTCGCGCTCGCGCTGCGCGAGGCGGCCGGGTCCCTGCCCGCCGTGCAGAACCTCACCGTCACTCCCGACCTGCTCACCGGCGTCCTGTCGACCCTCGCGCGCGGCCTGGGTCCCGACGGGACGGCGGCCTGACGGTGCTGCGGCGACGCGCGGTCGTCGTGCACCGCCGGACGGAGCTCGACGACCTGCTCGACCGGCACGGGACCCGCGGTCAGGCGGAGTTCTTCCTCCGCTCGCGCGGACGCTCGCTCGGCGAGGTGCAGGCGCGGCACGACGCGCTCGCGGCGGCGCGCGACGCGGTCGTGGCCGCGCTCCCCGCGGGCTGGGCGCGCACGGACGTCGAGCGCGCCGACCTGTCGCGGTTCCTCGTCGCACCGGAGGACGTGGTGGTCGTCGTGGGGCAGGACGGTCTCGTCGCGAACGTCGCGAAGTACCTGCACGGGCAGCCCGTGCTGGGCGTCGACCCCGAGCCCGGGGTCAACGCCGGCGTGCTGGTGCGGCACTCGGTCGCCGCCGCGACGGCGCTCCTGCGCGGGCTCGGCGGCGACGTCCCAGCCGACGCGCGCGACCCCGTGGCGGTCCTGCCCGTCGACGCGCTCACCATGGTCGGCGCCGACCTCGACGACGGGCAGCACCTCACCGCGCTCAACGAGGTGTTCGTCGGGCACCCGAGCCACCAGAGCGCGCGCTACACGCTGCGGTGCGCGGCGGGCGAGGAGCGGCAGTCGTCGTCGGGCGTTCTCGTCGCGACAGGGACGGGCGCGACGGGCTGGTGGGCGTCGCTCGCGCACGACCGCGGCGGCCGCGCGGCGCCGGGGCGCACCGAGCACCGGCTCGGCTGGTTCGTGCGCGAGGCGTGGCCGTCGCCCGCGACGGGCGCGTCGCTCACGGAGGGTGTCGTCGAGGACGGCGCCGACGTCGCGCTCACCGTCTCGTCGGACCGTCTCGTCGTGTTCGGCGACGGTGTGGAGGACGACCGCCTCGTCGCCTCGTGGGGCCAGACCGTCACGGTCCGCACGGCCGACGCCCCGCTCCGGCTCGTCCGCCCCTGACCACCCCGCCGCCGTCAGTCAGCCGTCCCGTCCGGCCGGCCCGGGCGACCCTGCCGCGCTCTCTCGCGGGCCTCGCGCGTCTCACGGTCGCGTCGCGCGCGGAGCACGGCCTCGCGCCGCTCGCCGATCTCGTCGCTCGTGAGGCCCGTCAGGCGGTCCTCCGCGCCGCGCGCCGCGGCCCGCTCCGCCTCGACGCGCGCGCGGTGCTCGGCCGACTGCGGGCGCGTCCGGACGACGCGCGGGTCGATCCGGTACCGGTCGCCGTGCCGCTCGAGCCGGCGCTGCGCCGCCAGGCGTGCGCGCTCGCGGTGGAACCGCCAGGTCCAGGCCCGGCGCAGCGCGACCACGGACCACAGCGCGAACGGGACCGCAGCGACCACGAGCCCGACCCGCCAGCCGGGCGGCAGCGCCGTCGACGCCCCGACGCTCGCGAGCGCCCACGCGATCCCCGCCGGGACGGCGGGCCAGAACTCGCGGAAGTCGAGGTTCCACCCGCACGCGGAGAAGCGCACGAGCGTGTCCGTGAGCCGCGAGCGCCGCTGCGGCTGGAGCGACATCGCGACCGGTCCGGGCACGGGCGGGCCGATCGTCGTCCCCGGCGCGACGTGG
>JAQSXO010000285.1 GCA_029256625.1 Cellulosimicrobium sp.
CCGACGTCGAGGACGAGCGCGGAGGGCAGCCCGAGCAGCCGCGGTCCGCGGCCGTCGTCGACGAGGACCCGCAGGCCGCTGCTGCGGAGCAGGTTGAGGTGGTGCCGGTGCACGGTCGCGAGGCGGTTGGCGGTGGTGTTGCCGAGCACGACGTGCGACGCGAAGACGCCCGGGGCGAACGCCGTCGTGGAGAGGACGTCGTCCGTGGGCAGCACGTCGTCGCCCGCCTTGAGCACGTGCCCGTGCGAGCGCTCGGTGACGGTGTCCTTGCGCGCGTCGACGACGTGCGTCCCGGCCGCGGTGAAGAACGAGAGCAGCGTGCCGTCGGCGTCACGCTCGGGCAGCAGCACGTCCTCGGCGCCGAGGCCGACGGCCGCGAGCAGGTCGGCCTCGCCGAGCTCGTCGCCCGCGAGGAGCGGGGCGTCGCGCAGCACGGACCCGGTCCGCGGCAGCGGGGCGGTCGCGCGCTCGTCCCCGGCGGCGGCGACAGCGGCCGCCGCCCAGCCGGACACCTCGTCGAGATGCGCGGCGAGCGGTCCCGGCGCGTCGGGGTCGACGACGGTCACCGCGTGCACGCGGGCCGCGCCGTTCGACAGGTCGAGGGGTCGGGACACGAGGGTCGGCATCGCGTACTCGTACTGCAGCACCGCGGGGTCCACGGTCCCGAGCAGGCCGTGCGGGACGCCGTCGCGCCGCGCCCGCGCCGTGAAGACCTGGAGCGAGTCCGTGAGGTGCGCGACGGCGCCCTCGACGAGGAACGCGACGGCGAGCGGGAGGCGCGGCTGCGCGGACATGGTCTGCCGGCTGACGAGCACGGTCCCCGCGTCGGGGTGCTCCATCGCGCGGTGCAGCAGGTACTGGCACACGTACGGCTCGCTGGACAGCGCCGCCGCGGGAGGGGCGAGCGCGAGGTCCTGCGCGTGCACGACGTCGTAGCGCGCGTCCGCGGGCGTGCTCGCGCCCGCCGTGAGGTCGACGCGCCAGACGAGCGTGCGCCCGTCGAGCGTCAGCGCGACGCGCGTGGCGAGCCCGAGCGCCTCGCCCGACCACACGACGCGGTCGGTGCCGACCTCCACCGACGTCACCGCGGGCGCCGACCCGGTGAGCCGCGCGACCTCGACCGTGCCGTCCGCGCGGGTCGCGCGCAGCAGGACCCCGCCGGGCATGCGGTCGTGCTCTCCCGGCAGGTACTGGTTGACGAGCAGACCTGCCGTGCTGACGGCGCGCACGTCGCCCCCGCCGGTGAGCTCGACGGTCAGCTCGCCCGAGGCGAGCGTCGCGCCCGCGACGGTGGTCGATCCTGCGGGGCTGGCGGTGAGGGTCACGCGGTCTCCTGCTCGGTGGTGCGGGTCTCGGGCGCTGCGGGCGGGGTGCCCTCGGGGCGCAGCAGCGCGAGGAACTGGTCGAAGAGGGCGACCATGTCGACGTTGTCGGGGTCCAGCAGCCACTGGAGCTGCAGGCCGTCCATGACGGCGGAGAAGAGCTGGCCGATCGCCTGGGGGTCGACCTCGGGGCGCAGCTCGCCGCGCGCGACGGCGTCCTGGAAGCGCGTGTCGTCCTGGTGGCGCAGGGCGCGGTAGCGGTCGCGCACGACGTCGTGGGCCGGGTGGGCGGTGTCCGTCGCCTCGGCGGCGACGACCACGTGCAGCGACACCAGACCCGGCGTCTCGGCGTTGCGCTGGACCTGGTCCCGGATGGTCGTCAGGAGGTCCGCGCCCGCGGCCTCGTCCTCGGTGCGCCGCACGAGGTCGCGCCGGTCGCGCTCCTCGAGCGTCGCGGTCAGGAGGCCCGCCTTGCTGCCGAAGTGGTGCAGGAGCCCGGCCTCGGAGATGCCGACGCGCGCGGCGATCTCGCGCAGCGAGCTGCCGCGGAAGCCCTGCTCGCCGAACACCTCGACGGCCGTGCGCAGGATCTCTCGACGACGCTGCTCCCCCCGGACGATGCGTCGGTCGGGCAGGCCGGCCGCCGTCGTGCCGCGAGTCGTGGTCGTCGTCGTCGCTCGGCTCCCCACGACCCCCGTCGTCCCCGTGGTGGCGCCGCCACCTGCGGAGTCGCTCTCGTTCATCACCGTCTCCTTCGCCAGTCTCTCGGCGCCAACGGTACGGCCTGGACGCCCCGGTTGAAAATACTAACCGAGCGCACGCTAAGGTAGTTTCCACAGCGGCTCACACCAGACGAGCCGACTGCTCGATGAGGAGGATTGCTCATGAAGCTCGGACGCAAGGCGGTCGCCATCGGCGTCGTCGGACTCCTGGCCCTGACCGCGTGCGGTCGCGCGGACGACGACTCGACGGGTGGCGAGAGCGCCGCCGGGTCCACCACGACGGTCGACGACTCGCCCGCGGAGGGCGACATCACGATCTGGGCGATGGGTGAGGAGGGCGAGAAGCTGCCCGACTTCGTCCAGGGCTTCACGGAGGAGAACCCCGACGCGAACGTCGAGGTCACCACGATCCCGTGGGCCGACGTCATGACGAAGTTCCAGACCGCCGTCGCCGCGGGCACCGTGCCCGACGCCATCATGATCGGCTCGTCCTTCATGCCGACGATGGTCGCCACCGGCGGCCTCGCGCCCGTCCCGGACGGCCTCGTCGACAGCGCGGACTTCGTCGAGGGCGCCGCGGCCTCGACCGTCGCGGACGGCGTCGACTACGGCGTGCCGTGGTACGTCGAGACCCGCGTCCTGTACTACCGCTCCGACCTGGCCAAGGCGGCCGGGGTCGAGGCGCCCACGTCGTGGGAGGAGCTCACGTCGTTCGCCGAGGCGATGAAGGCCAACGGCTCGACCTACGGCCTCCAGCTCCCGATGGGCGACGCCGAGGACTCCACGCAGGTCATCCTGCCGTTCTACTCGCAGGCCGGCGGCTCGGTCCTCAACGAGGCGGGCGACGCGTTCGACCTCGACAACCAGGCGATGGTCGACGCGCTCGACTACTACGCGTCCTTCTTCACCGAGGGCCTGTCGCCGCTGTCCGGCTACGGCGACTCGCAGAACAGCGCGTTCGTCGACGGCTCCGACCCGGCCTTCATCTCCGGCCCGTGGATGGTCAACGTGCTCGCCGACCTGCAGGGCGAGGACTGGGTCGAGCAGAACGTCGCCACCGTCCCGGTGCCCGCGGGCTCCGCGAACAACGACTCGTACATCGGCGGCGCCCACCTCGGCGTGTTCGCCGAGGCCAAGAACGCCGACGGCGCCTGGAAGCTCGTGCGCTGGCTCGCCCAGCCCGAGACGCAGCAGGCCTGGTTCGACGCGACGAGCGACCTGCCCGCACTCACCACCGCGTGGGACTACGAGCCGCTGACGTCCAACCCGCGCACCCAGGTGCTCCAGGAGCAGCTCGACAACACGATCGCCCCGCCGACCGTGCCGAGCTGGGACGAGCTCTCCGCGACGATCGAGACCGAGGCCGAGAAGGTCGCGAACGGTCAGGTCACGTCCGAGGACGCCGCCAAGGCGATCCAGGCCAAGGCCGACACGCTCGGGCTCGGCTGGTAACAGGGCCCGTCAGTCATGACCACCACCACCGAGGGACGGCGCCGGCGTACGGCCGGCGCCGTCCACCGGCGACGGCAAGCGCTCGTCGCCTGGCTGTTCGCTCTCCCGTTCGTCGCGGTCTTCGCGGTCTTCATGCTGGGGCCGCTGCTCGCGTCGTTCGGGATGTCGTTCTCGGACCTCACGATCCGTGACATCAAGACGCCGTTCGCGGTGAACTTCGTCGGGCTCGAGAACTTCACCGGCGTCTTCCAGGACGAGCTGTTCCGCAAGGCGCTGCTCAACACCTTCTACTTCGTCCTCGTCGGCATCCCGCTGACGATGGTGCTCGGGCTCGCGCTCGCCGTCGCTCTCAACTCGGGCATCGAGAAGTTCCGCAGCGTCTTCCGCGTCGGCTTCTACACGCCCGTCGTGACGTCGATCGTCGCCGTGGCGGTCGTCTGGCGGTTCATCCTCCAGGACTCCGGCCTCGTCAACACCGTGCTCGGCTGGGTCGGCATCGACGGCCCGGACTGGCTCAACGACAGCGCGACGGCGATGCCGTCGATCATCGTCATGGCGGCCTGGCGCAACATGGGCACGCTCATGATCATCTTCCTGGCCGGCCTGCAGGCGATCCCGCGCGACGTCTACGAGGCCGCCGAGGTCGACGGCGCCGGCTCGTGGCGCCGGTTCCGCTCCATCACGGTCCCGCTCATGCGCCCGACACTCCTGCTCGGCGCGGTGCTGCTGTCGGTCGGCTTCCTCCAGGTGTTCGAGGAGCCGTTCGTCATGACCAAGGGCGGCCCGGTCAACTCGACGCTGACCATCAGCTACTACGTCTACAACCAGTTCGGGTACGGCAACTACGCGTTCGCCTCCGCAGCCGCGTACGTGCTCTTCGCGCTGATCGCCGCCCTCGCCGCCGTCCAGTTCCGCCTGCTGCGGTCGAAGGAGGATTGACATGACCGTCACGTCCTCGCGGACCACCCCCGCGACGTCGACCCCGGAGGGCGCGCCCCGCCGTCGACCGCGCCGCCCCGTGCGCTGGTCGCGCGGCGCCACGTACACGGCGCTCGTCGTCGGGCTGCTCCTGACCCTCATGCCGTTCATCTGGATGGCGCTCGGCAGCTTCAAGACGCAGGGCGAGCTCCTGCAGCGCCCCATCACGTGGTGGCCGCAGAACCCCACGCTCGACAACTACGAGCGCTGGCTCTCCCAGCTCAACTACGGGCAGTACTTCACCAACTCGATCGTCGTCGCGGTCGCCGTGGTGCTCGGCAACATCGTCTTCTGCTCGATGGTCGGCTACGCCCTGGCGAAGATGAGCTTCCCCGGCAAGCGGGTGCTGTTCGCCCTCGTCATGCTCACGCTCATGGTCCCGGGCGTCGTCACGCTCGTGCCGATGTTCGTGCTCGTGTCCAACATGGGGCTCGTCAACACCTACCCGGCGCTCATCCTGCCGTTCCT
>JAQSXO010000286.1 GCA_029256625.1 Cellulosimicrobium sp.
GAGGACGCCGAGGACGTCTACGACCTCGACGGCGACCTCGCGGACATCGAGCCCGCGCTACGGGATTCGGTCGTCACTGCACTACCATTCAGTCCGGTGTGCCGAGCGGACTGCCCGGGGCTGTGCTCCGAGTGCGGGGCGCGTCTGGCGGACGACCCGGGGCACACGCACGAACTTGTCGACCCTCGTTGGTCGGCGCTGGAGAGCATGTTCGACACCTCGAACGTGTCCGACGAGACGAAAGAGAGCTAGCCGTGGCTGTTCCGAAGCGCAAGATGTCGCGCAGCAACACCCGTGCGCGTCGTTCGCAGTGGAAGACGACCGCCGCGAACCTCACCACCTGCCCGCAGTGCAAGGGCGACAAGCTGTCGCACGCGGCGTGCCCGACGTGCGGTACCTACAAGGGCCGCCAGTACGCCGAGGCGCTGCGCACCGAGCACGCAGGCTGAGGCGCGTGGCACCGGCTGCACCGGCATCCGGTCTTCTCGAGAAGCTCGGGGTCCATCTGGATCCCGAGCTTCTCGTGCTTGCGCTCACGCACCGGTCGTTCGCGCACGAGAACGGCGGCATCCCCACGAACGAGCGTCTCGAGTTCCTCGGTGACACCGTCCTGGGCCTCGTCGTCACGGAGACCCTCTACCGTCGCCACCCCGACCTGTCGGAGGGCGAGCTCGCCAAGATGCGCGCGGCGACGGTGTCGCAGAAGTCGCTCGCCGCGATCGCGCGCCGGCTCGGCCTCGGGCAGTACGTGCTGCTCGGCAAGGGCGAGATCCGCACGCGCGGCAACGACAAGGACTCGATCCTGTCCGACACCGTCGAGGCGATCATCGGTGCGGTCTACCTGAGCCACGGGCTCGAGCCCGCGCGCGGCCTCGTGCTCGGGCTCGTCGAGCCGACGCTGTCCGCCGCGGCGGGCCTGGGTGCCGGGCTCGACTGGAAGACGTCGCTCCAGGAGGCCGCGGCCGCGGCCGGGCTGAGCGCGCCCTCGTACTCGAGCGACGCCGTCGGGCCGGACCACGCGCGCGTCTTCACGTCGTACGTGCACCTCGACGGGCGCCTCTACGGCACGGGCAGCGGCACCGCGAAGAAGTACGCCGAGCAGGAGGCCGCCGAGCGCGCCTACCGCGCCCTGGCGACCGAGCGGGCGGAGACGCCGTCGGCCGACGAGCGCCCGAGGGCGACGGCGGAGGCCGTCGAGGACGCGGGTGCCTGAGCTTCCCGAGGTCGAGACCGTCCGCGACGGCCTCGCCCGCCACGTGCTGGGCGCCCGGGTGGTCGACGTCGAGGTGCTGCGCGACTACAGCGTGCGGCGCCACGACGGCGGCCCGGGCGACTTCCGGGACCAGCTCCTCGGCCAGCGGCTCGATGCCGCCGTGCGCCGGGGCAAGTTCCTCTGGCTCCCGCTCGCGCCGGGCGGGCCGACGGACGGGCCCGGCGACGGCCCCGCGGCCGCGCTGCTCGCGCACCTCGGCATGTCCGGCCAGCTCCTCGTGCGCTCGGGGCCCGGCCTCGGCGAGAGGTCGCCCCACCTGCGCGTGCGGCTCGTGCTCGAGCCCGACGGCGCCGGCCCGGCAGGTGCGCTCGCGCTCGACTTCGTCGACCAGCGCACGTTCGGTCACGTGTCCGTCCAGGACCTGGTGCCCACGCCCGACGGCGCGCCCGGCGGCCTCGGCTCGGACCTCGCCGCGGTCCCGGCGCCGGTCCTGCACATCGGCCGGGACCTGCTCGACCCGTCGCTGCGGCGCGACGACGTCGTGGACGCGATCCGCCGTCGTCGGACGGGTGTGAAGCGCGCGCTGCTCGACCAGACGGTCGTGTCCGGGGTGGGCAACATCTACGCCGACGAGGCGCTGTGGCGCGCCCGCCTGCACTACGCGCGCGCCACCGACACGCTGCGGCGCCCCGAGGTGCACCGCCTGCTCGACGCGGCCACCGAGGTGATGACCGACGCGCTCGCGCAGGGCGGCACGAGCTTCGACACGCTCTACGTCAACGTGAACGGGCAGTCCGGGTACTTCTCGCGCTCGCTCGCGGTGTACGGGCAGGAGGGCGAGCCGTGCCCGCGCTGCGGGACGCCGGTGCGCCGTGAGGAGTTCATGAACCGCTCGTCGCACTTCTGCCCGCGGTGCCAACGCGCGCCCCGGCGAGCCCGCTGAACCCGGACGTGCGCTGCACGTCCTCCTCGGAACCCCGTGCGCGGATGCCCCGGGATCTACCCGTCCTCCACTGCTTGCGTTTCGCGATCAGTTGCGTCTACCGTGAGACTGCTCGTCAAACACGATCAGTTGGAGGGGTCCATGTCCACGTCGACAGCGAAGGCCGTCCTGGTGCCGGGGGCATGGATGGGAGGGTGGGTCTGGGAACCGACCGCGCAGCGCCTGCGCGACCGGGGCATCGACGCCGAGGCGATCACCCTGCGGGGCCTGCAGTCCGGCGACGCCGACGCAGGCATCGCCGCCGTCGGCCTTGACGACCACGTCCGCCAGCTCGTCGAGCACGTCGCGGAGGCGGGCTCGCGGCCGGTCGTCCTCGTCTCGCACTCCTACTCGGGCATGGTCACCGCGTGTGCCGCCGACCGGCTCGGTGGGCAGGTGCTCGGCCTCGTCCACGTCGGCGCGTTCGTCCCGACCGCCGGGCGGTCGCTGCTCGACGACTGGGGCGACTCGGACGACGAGCGCGCGCAGGAGCGCGCCGAGATCGACGCGGCGGGCGGCCTCTGGGCCGCCCCGACCCGGGGGATGCTCGAGCACCAGGCCGGCCTCGCACCGCGTGACCGCGACGTCCTCGCCGCCGCGTTCACCCCGCACCCCGGCCGGACCGTCCTCGACCCGGCGACGCTGTCGAGCCCGGTGGGCGAGCAGCCCTCGACCTACGTCACCCTGGGCCTGAGCGGCCCCGAGGAGGCGTGGAGCGACGCGCCGTCTGCGGCGAGGTCGGCCCCCGGGTGGCGACGGAGGCATCTCCCCGGCGGCCACTGGCCGATGGTCTCCGCCCTGGACGCCACGGTCGACCTGCTCGACGAGGAGATCCGCCACTACGACAGGGAACAGGGCTGAGCCATGGCGACGACCGGACGGTCCGGCTGCCCGATCAACCTCGCCATCGAGCTCTTCGGTGATCGTTGGACGCTGCTCATCCTGCGCGACATCGTCTTCTCCGGCCGTCGCCACTTCCGCGAGCTGCTCCGCGGGTCCGAGGAGCGGATCACGAGCAGCATCCTCGCCGACCGGCTCGACCGCCTCGTCGACGCCGGGGTCCTCACGCGCTCGGACGACCCGACGCACAAGCAGAAGGCCGTCTACAGCCTCACCGAGAGCGGCGTGGACCTCGTCCCCGTGCTGGCGACGATCGGGAACTGGGGTGCGACCCACCGTCCCGCGGACCCGGAGAGGGTCGGTGTCGCCCGCGAGCTGGCGTACGAGCTGCCCGCGACCTGGTCGACGCGGATGGAGTCGCTTCGAGCGGACCATCGTCCAGCCGGCCCGTCCTGAACCGACGACGACGGCGTGCGGCCGCACGCCTGCTGAGTGCGGACGGCGCGATCAGCGCCCGACGACGTTACGGAGCCCGCGGCCCGCGCGGAGCGCGTCGAGGTTGGCGTTCACGAGGTCCGACGCGCGCTGGGGGCGGTTGCCCGCGACGTGCGGTGTGAGGATCAGGCGCGGCGCGTCCCACAGGGGTGACGTCTCCGGCAGTGGCTCGCTCTCCGTGACGTCCAGCGCGGCACCGCCGAGGCGGCCGTCGTGCAGCGCCGCGACGAGCGCCTCCTCGTCGACCGTGGCGCCGCGGCCGACGTTGACGAAGACCGCGTGGTCGGGGAGCTGGTCGATCCGGGCGGCGTCGAACGCGTGGCGGGTCGCATGAAGGGCAGGCAGCAGGGAGACGAGCACGTCGGTCGTCGCGAGCACGTCGGGGAGGTCGTCGTCGGTCACGACGCGGAACCCGTGGCGCTCGCCGCGGCGGCTCGCGACGCCCGTCACCTCGGCGCCCAGGGCGGCGAGCAGCGGCGCGAGGCGCGCCGCGATCGAGCCGAACCCCCAGATCGTCACGCGCGCGCCGTCGAGGGTGTAGCGGCACGCCGTCGCGGGGTCGGCCTGCGCGCGGTTCACCCCGGTGTCCCACCGGTGCTCGCGTTGCGCCGCCCCGAGCACGTCGAGCCGCCGCACCGCCGCGAGGACGAGCGCGAGCGCGTGCTCGGCGACCGGGCCGTCGTGCAGGGACCGGCCCGACGTGATGGTCACCTCGGGCCCGAAGCCTGCGGCCAGCACCGCGTCCGGGCCTGCCGCGAGGGTCTGGACCCAGCGCAGGCGTGTGAGCCGCGCGGCGGCGTCCGCGAGGTTCGCGGGGGTGTTCGCCCACGCCACGAGCACCTCGGCGTCGGCGTCCTCGGGACTCAGCGGCGCCGCGGCGTCGTAGCCGACGACCTCGTCGCCCGGGCCGCCGCGCACGTCGAGGGCGATGGTGCTGGGCACGAGGATCTTCAACGTTTGCTCCCGGGGTCGTCCGTCGTGGTCACGACCGGCCCGGCGCGGGACCGGCCGCCTCGCGAACGTATCACCGTGCCGTCCGGGTGCCGTCCGGGTGCCGTCCGGGTGCCACCGACCCTCCGACCTGCGTTTCCGCAGGCGCGACCTGGCCCCCGGGGCTATGTTCGCGGTGTTCCGACGACGCGCCCTCCGCGCGCCGTCCCGGTCGGCCCCGCGGGGTCACGGCTTCGGGGGTGGGGATGGGCTCGTCCACGGGCGCGCCGACGCACGCAGAGGTGCGCGCGGCGATCACGGCACGGACACCGAAGAACTACATCACCTGGCTCACGCTCGCGTTCATGATCACGTCGTCGGTCGCGAGCCTGCGCGCCGCGCCGACGATGGCGGTCTACGGCCTCGCGGCGGTGTTCCTCTACATCGT
>JAQSXO010000287.1 GCA_029256625.1 Cellulosimicrobium sp.
GTCGAGCTGTAGCCGACCTCGTGCCGGGGGCGACCGGTCGCCCGCGGCACGACGACGTCCCGACCCCACCCCTTCCGCGCACCCGTGCGCGAGCCGCTGCCCGTCGACGACGACGCCCGCGGCACCGACTGAACGCCATCCCTCGAGGAGGAGCACGTGAGCGAGACCCCTGAACCCCCCGCCGTTCCGCGGGCCACCACGTACGCCGGGCGCGCGATGCGCCTGCTGGATCCCGTGGAGACCCGACCGCGCCGCGGGCGCCCCCCGCTGCAGTCGACCTGGTACGTCGCGGACCGCCTCATCGTGCAGGGCCCTCCGCCGCGAGCACTGCGCGACCGCCTGGACCAGGAGGCGGTCGTCGACGAGCTCGTCGAGTTCGCGGAGGCCGACGACAGGTCCGCGCTCCTGGCGGTCGAGCGGACGGCGCGTGAGCTCGGATGGTCGGTCGCGCTCGACACCAGTGGTGACCGAGCCCCGCTGTCCGTCGCCCGGCGCCTGGGAGGGGTCGAGGGCGAGGGCCCCGAGCACGCCGACGACGACGACTACGGGTTCGCCCTGCGTCTCGTCCCCGACGACCAGGAGGAGGTCCCTGACGCCTGGAAGCTCGTCGAACAGCTCGGCGGACGTCTCGACCCCGACGACGGGGAGAGCCCGTCGATCACGCTGGACCACGTGATGACCGCGACGCCGTACACCACGCCGCTGCCGTACACGACCCCGCTGCCGTACACGACGCCGCTCCCCGTCTCCGCGCCGCTGCCGTACACGACGCCGTTGCCCTACACGACGCCGTTGCCGTATACGACCCCGCTGCCGGTCCGCGGTCTGGCCGAGTACGGGCAGGCCGGGACCGGGGGGCGTTCGCCCGTGCAGCGCGTCGGCGGTCCGCCGCGACGGCGACCGGCGGGGAAGTCCCCGCTGGTCGACCACGAAGGACGCCGGCGCCCGGTGGTCGCCGTGCTCGACACCGGCGTGGGCACGCACCCGTGGTTCGGCACGTACGACCCCGAGGACCCGACGCGGGGTGACGGCAACGGCGTCGTCCTGAGGTCGGCGACCCTCGACGACGGCCCGATCGGCACGTTCCCCGTCGCGGCCCGGCGCGAGGACGACGCCGAGTGGGGAGGCGCGTCCTCGGCCCCGCTGACCGGACCTCTCGACCCCATCGCCGGCCACGGGACCTTCATCGCAGGGATCGTGCACCAGGTCGTGCCGGACGCCCAGATCCTGCCGGTCCGTGTCTTCGGTGGCTCCGGCACCGTCCCGGAGTGGGACGTGCTCCAGTCGCTGCGCCGCCTCCTGCGGTTCCACCTGCGCGGGCTGCGAGGCGTCGAAGGCTGCTTCCCCGTGGACGTCGCGGTCCTCTCGATGGGCTACTACCACGAGGAGCCGGAGGACGTCGCCTACGACGGCCCGCTGCGGTCGGTCCTGCGGGCGCTGCGGCGCTCCGGGGTGGCCGTCGCGGTCGCCGCCGGCAACGACGGCTCGACGCGGCCGATGTACCCGGCCGCGTTCGCGCCGCACGCCTCGCGCCGGGCCGACGAGGTGACCGTGGCGGACGAGGAGCTCTCCCACGACTACCCGCCGCTCCTCGCCGTGGGCGCCAAGAACCCGGACGGGTCCACGGCGCTGTTCAGCAACGAGGGCCCGTGGGTCACCGCGCTCCGTCACGGTGCCGCGCTCGTGAGCACGTTCCCCGTGACGCTCAACGGCCCGACGACCCCGTCGAGGCAGCTGCCGGACACGCGGTTCGGCGGGCTGCGCGCGACGATCGACCCCGAGAGCTTCGTCGGCGGGTTCGGGACCTGGAGCGGCACGTCGTTCGCGGCACCGGCGCTCGCAGCCGAGCTCGCGGCGGCCCTCGACGCCGTCCCCGCCGCGGACGGTGGCGGTACGCTCGCCTCACAGGTGACGGCCAGGGTCGACGCCGCCTGGGCCGCGGTCACCGCGGCGACGGGGATCGAGAGGCCGGAGCCGCCCGCGACGTGATGCGGCCGCGCCCCGGGGACGGGAGCACGCGGGTGGCGGTCACGACCGTGGCAGAGGCATCCGCCGTGCTCGCCGACGGGCACGGCCTCAACGCGCGTGGCCGACACAAGCACGCGGAGCGACGCTTCCAGGAGGTCATCGACTGGTGCGTCGCCGAGCGCGCGTCGACCGTGCCGGACGAGGAGGAGGGTGCGTCGCAGCGGCGCCACCTCCTCGTCCGGGCTCGGATCGGCCTGGCGATGTGCCGGTTCGAGGTTCACGGGGACGTCGGGGGTGCGCTGTCCCTGCTGCGGACGGCCGAGGAGGAGGCCGACGCCGAGCTCGCTGCTCTCGTCGTGGGACAGCGTGGCCTCCTGCGCCAGCGGTCCGGCGACGCGCGCGGCGCTCTCCGAGACCTCGACACCGCGCTCGCGCGGGTGCCGGTCGGGTGGTCGCGCGATCGCGCCGTGCTGCACATGAACCGGGGGAGCCTGCGGTCCGACCTCGGTCGGCTGGCGGAGGCGGGCGAGGACTTCGCCGCGTCGCTCGAGCTCGCGCACCTGATCGAGAACGACATGTACGCGTCGATGGCGGCGCACAACCTCGGCTGGGTCGTGTACCTGCAGGGTGACCTCCCCACGGCGCTGCGGACCATGGACGAAGCGGCGGAGCGGGCGCCGGACCGGCACGCCGCCGTCGGGCTCATCGACCGGGCGCAGGTGCTGCTCGACGCAGGTCTGCTCACCGAGGCGGACGACGCGCTGCGCGAGGCGCGCGAGCACCTCTCGCGCTACCGCATGCTGCGCGACCTCGCCGAGGTCGAGCTCGTCCGGTCGCGCGTCGTGCTCGGTCTGCGCCGCTACGCCGACGCCCGCCGTCTGGCACGGTCGGCGTCGCGCCGGTTCGACCGGCTCGGGAACGCCCCGTGGCGGCTGCGGGCGCGCGTCGCCGAGCTGCAGGCGGCGCTCACGGAGCACCGCGCCGACCCGGTGTCGCCCAGGACCGCGCGCCGCCACGCGAGCTGGGCGCTCGCCCTCGCGAGCGAGGGCGACGCGCTCGGCGGCGTCGCGGGTCTCGGCGTGACGATCCCGGCGCAGCTCCTCGCTGCCGAGTGGCTCGTGGCCGCGGGAGACGTGCGTGCCGCGCACGAGGTCCTCAGGCAGGTCCCCGCGCGTCTCGACCGGGCTCCGCTCCCGGTGCGGCTCCAGCACGAGGCCGTGCGCGCCCAGCTCGCGTTCGTGGCCGGGGACCGTCGCGCCGGGGTCCGCGCCGTCCGACGCGGCCAGTCGGCACTGGCGGAGCACCGCGCACGGCTCGGCTCCGTGGACGCCGTCACGGCGTCGGCGGTGCACGGGGTCCGGCTCGGCAACGTCGACGTGGAGGCGGCGCTCCGGACGCGGCGGCCGGGGACGATCTTCGACGCGGTCGAGCGGGGCCGCGCGGCGTTCGCCGGCACCGGTCGCGTGCGACCGCCGTCGGACCCGGTCCTCGCGGACCTCCTCGCCTCGGCGCGCCGTGAGGTCGAGGCCGCCCGCGCGCTCGGCGCCCCCTCCGACCCCGCGCACCTCGCCCGACGCCAGGACCACCTACGGGTGGCGCGGCGGCTGCAGGACGACGCGCGGCGCCGTGCCTGGCAGCACGGGGGAGGGGCCGCGACCCCGGTCGCCGCGACGGAGCGCCGGCTCCACGCCGCGCTCGCGGCGGCGGGCTCCGACGCCGTGGTCGCCGACCTCGTGCTCGAGGGCGACGACGTGCTCGCGGTCCGCGTGTCCGCGACGGGCACGCGGCTCGTGCCGCTCGCGTCGCGCACGACGGTCGCGGAGCAGGTGCGCCGCGCCCGGGCGGACCTCGCGGTCCTCTCGAACGTGCTCATCCCCGTCCCGATGCGCGAGGCGGCGGTCGCGTCCCTCACGCGCACGCTGACCGTGCTCGACGAGTCGCTCGTCGCGCCCCTGGGGGCGACGGGCGACCTCCACGTCGCGGCGCGCGACCTGCTGCTCGCTCTCCCGTGGGCCTCCCTGCCGTCGCGGAAGGGCTTGCGGACGTGGGCGAACTCGTGGGTGGACCTGCGCGTCGGGGAGCCGACGCGGCGCGCCGACGAGGCGCTCGTCGTCGCCGGTCCCGGGCTGCGCTTCTCGGGTGCCGAGGCGAAGCTGGTCGCCTCGGCGTGGGAGGGGGCGGAGGCGCTGGCGGGGGAGGACGCCACGTGCGCGGCGGTCGTCGAGGGCATGCGGACCGCCGGGGTGGTCCACCTCGCGGCCCACGGGACGCACGAGACCGACAACCCGCTCTTCTCCTCGCTGCGCCTCGCGGACGGCCCGCTGTTCGCGCACGAGCTCGACGGCATCGACCTGCACGGGGTCGTCGTGGTCCTCTCGGCGTGCGAGGTGGGTCTCTCGACGCCGCGCATCGGCGGCGAGTCGCTCGGCCTGACGAGCGTCCTGCTGCGGCTCGGCGCGCGCGCCGTGATCGCGAGCGTGGCCCCGCTGCGCGACGACGTCGCCGCACGCGTCATGCCGGCGTTGCACGCCGAGCTGCGCGACGGCGCGATGCCCGGCACGGCGCTCGCCCGCGCGGTCGCCGACGAGCCCGAGCCCGTCCCGCTGGTCTGCTTCGGCCCGCTGGTCCTCTGACCGCGGTTTGGAGCACGCGCCGTCGTCCCGTACAGTGGGCGTGTACCCAAGACCGCCGGTCGTCCGACGCTGCCCGCAGACTCCGTCTGCAGGACGTGACGGACCGAAGTCCCACCCACGAGGTGGAGGCCAGCGCAGGTAGCGAATCGACGACGTCCGCCCGGCCCCGCCGCGCGTGCGACTGCGAGCCCCGCGCCTGCGCGGGGCTCTTTCTCGTTCCGGGACGGACACCGGTGGTACCACCACCGGAAGGATTGCCATGGCGAGGCCGGACAAGGCAGCCGCAGTCGCCGAG
>JAQSXO010000288.1 GCA_029256625.1 Cellulosimicrobium sp.
GCGCACTCGCGCGCGCAGCCCGAGACGCCGAACTTGATCTTGTGCGGCGAGCGCAGGCCGCGGTAGCGCAGCTCGAGCCGCACCGCCATCGCCGACGAGTCCTGCACGCCGAACCGGCACCAGGTGCGCCCGACGCACGTCTTGACCGTGCGCAGCGACTTGCCGTAGGCATGCCCGGACTCGAACCCGACGGCCGTCAGGCGCCGCCAGATCTCCGGGAGCTGGTCGAGGCGAGCGCCGAACATGGCGAGGCGCTGACCGCCGGTCACACGCACGTAGAGACCGAAGTCGTCGGCGACCTTCGCGAACTCCAGGAGCTGGTCCGCGCGCACCTCTCCCCCGGGCATGCGTGGGATCACCGAGTACGTGCCGTTCTTCTGGAGGTTCGCCATGACGTGGTCGTTGGTGTCCTGCAGCGCGGCCTGCTCGCCCTCCAGGACGTGGCCGCGGCGCAGCGTCGAGAGGATCGACGCGACCGTCGGGCGGCAGACGGCGCACCCGCGCCCCGTCCCGTGCGCCGCGACGACCTCGGTGAACGTCCGCAGCCCCTCCTCGCGGACGAGCCGGTACAACGCGGCGCGGGACATCGCGAAGTGCTCGCACAGCGCGTCCGAGACCGTCACGCCCGCCCGGGACAGCTCCGAGTTCAGCAGCTTGGTGAGCGCGGGCACGCACGACCCGCACACCGTGCCGGCCGTCGTGCACTCCTTGACCTGCCCGATCGTCCGGCACCCGTGCTCGGTCACGGCCGAGCGGACCGTCCCGGCGTCCACGTTGTTGCACGAGCAGACGACGGCCTCGTCGGGCAGCTCGGTGTCCGCCAGCCCTTCGCCGTCGGGCGCGATGACGGCGGCCGGGTCGGCGCCGAGCGGGCGGCCCACGAGGGGCCGCAGCGCGGAGTAGAGCTCGATGTCGCCGACGAACACGCCGCCCAGCAGTGTCGTCGCGTCGTCGGAGAGCACGAGCTTGCGGTAGCGGCGGTGGATCGGGTCGACGAACGAGACCTCGAGCGCGCCCGCGCTCACCGCGTTGACGTCGCCGAACGACGCCGCCTCGACGCCCACGCCCTTGAGCTTGGTGCCGTCGTCGGCGCGTCGGTGAACGCGCTCGCCGCCGAGGAAGCGGTCCACGACGACGTCCGCCATGTCGTTCCCCGGCGCGACCAGGCCCGCGCACACGCCGTCGACCGACGCGCACTCGCCGATCGCCCACACGCCCGGGTCGGACGTCTGGCACGCCTCGCCGACGACGACGCCGCCGCGCTCGCCGATGGCCAGGCCGGCCTCGCGCGCCACGCGGTCGCGCGGCCGGATGCCCACGGAGAAGACGACGACGTCCGTCGGCAGGGCGGAGCCGTCAGTGAGCTCGACGGAGCCCACGGAGCCGTCGCCCGCGGGCAGGAACCGGTGCGCCCCCGCGCCCGTGCGGACCGTGACGCCGAGGTCCTCGATGAGCAGCCGCAGCATCTCGCCGCCGCCCTGGTCGAGCTGGACGCTCATGAGCCGGTCGGCGAACTCGACGACCGTGGCCTCGGCGCCCAGGCGCTGGAGCGCCGCGGCGGCTTCGAGGCCCAGCACGCCGCCGCCCACGACGACGCCGCGCACCGCCCGTCCGAGCGCTCGCTCGCGCAGGAGCACCCACTCGGCGAGCCGCTCGACGTCGTCCAGCGTGCGGTAGGTGAACAGGCCCGGCAGGTCCGTGCCCTCTGCGCGGGGCGTCCACGCCCACGAGCCTGTCGCGAGCACTGCGCGGTCGTAGTGCACCTGACGCCCCGACCGCGTCGTCACGACGCTCGCCGTGCGGTCGAGCGACGCGACCGCGTCGCCCGTGACGAGCGTGACGCGCGGGTCGTCCCACACGGCGCGGTCCAGCGTGAGCGCCTGCGCGTCGCGCGCGTCGAACCACTCCGACAGGTGCACGCGGTCGTACGGCTCGTGCGGCTCGTCGCCGATCACCGTGAGCGACCAGCCGCCCTGGGGGTCGCGCGAGCGCAGGCCAGCGACCAGGCGGTGGGCCGTCATGCCGGCGCCGACGACGACGATCCGGTCGCCGTCCAGGGGGCCGTCGGCGGTGTGGGCGACCGCGTCCGACGGGGAGTGAGAGAGGGAGGGCACGGGGAGCACTTTCGAGAGGCGGGGGCTGCGTCGAGGTCCCGGTCCGGGTACGACCGGTGCCTGCTCCCGACCCTAGGGGAGGTGGTCTGACCACATCAGCCGTCTGGGACCAAGGTCCCCAGTACCCCCATCGAAGGCCATCACGTGCACGCCCCGGTGCGGAGAGGGCAGCACGACGCCGCGCCCCGGGGCGGGGACGCGGCGTCGGTGGGGTGGCTCGTCAGGCGTCGACCGAGGTGCCCTCGAGCGGCGTGGCGGCGACCGGGTCAGGCGTTCGCGAGCTCGCGGTCGTCGTCCTCGACGGGCCTCTGGTCCTCGTAGCGGCGCACGACGCGGCTGACGGTCGACCGCGAGGCCGAGACCCGCTGCGCGATCTCCCGCTGGTTCATGCCCTGACGAGCGAGCTCGACGATGCGGCGGTCGCGCTCGACCGTCGGGTCGTCGTCGCCCGAGGGGTCGGTGGACGAGGTCTGCGCGGCGTCGCCGGCGCTCGCGAGGTTGAACACCTCGACACGTCGCGTGTGACCGGTCACGGCCGGGGGCTCCACGACCGGCGTCGTGTCGGTCTCCTCCGGGACCGGCTGCTCCCAGGGGAGCGGGCGGGTGCGGTCGAACAGCTCCTTCACCCGCGCCTCGAGGTCCGGGAGCGACTCGAAGGCGGTCTTGGGCGAGTAGGGCCGCTGCTCGGCGGGCTCGTCGTCCGGCTCGTCGACCAGCGCGTCCTCCAGCTCGACGGGGGACTCGGCCAGCGCCGTGGCCGGCTGGTGCGCGACCGGCTCGACGGTCGTCGGGGCCTCGGTACGGGCCTCGACGTCGCGCGCGGACTCCAGCGCGAGCGTCTCCTGGCGGTGCGTCTCCAGGAGCGCCTCGGCGGGCGCTGCGTTCTGGGCCACGACGACGGCCGCGACCTCGGTCGGCTCGGCGACCTCAGCCGGCCCGCGGGCGGTGCCACGCTTGACGGAGCTCGCCCCGATGAGGTCGAGCCGGTTGCCGTGGCGCTCCGCCGCCTCCAGGCGGTCGACCCAGACCAGCATGCGTCGCTCGAAGTCCTCGACCGTGAGCAGCTTCAGCGCGGCGTCACGGGCGGCGCGCTGCCGCTCGTGCGCGGCGCGGACCTTGCGCAGGTCCCCGGACGAGCCCGCGCTGTCCGCGCGCGCGTCGCGCCACTGCTCCAGCGCCGAGACGTACCCGTGGACGCGCAGCTCACGACGACGTTCCTCGAGCGTGTGTCCCGTCACCATGTGCCGCTCCCCCACGAGGGCGAGGTGCCACATGAGCGCGGCGACCAGTGGCGGCACGAACCGGAACACGACCATGTACGGGGTGCTCGCCGTCGGGACGGCGATCTCGTGCAGCGCCGCGAACAGGCCCGACGTGCCCGAGAGCACCCACGTGAGCGCGAGGAGCACGCCGTACGGGCGGCCCTCGAGCGCCGCGTTGCGCGCCATGAGCGCCACGGCGACGAGGCTGATCTCGAGGAAGCCCGCGAGCCCGTACGCCTCGAGCGGCGACATGTGCGCCACCTCGAGACCGAACAGGACCATGCCGCTGTACGCCAGCGCCGTGGCGATGGTCGCCGCGATGACCACCGCGACCATCGGGAGGTGCCGGCCGCGGTAGCGCACCTGCCGCGGGGATCCGCCCGCGTCGGTCTGGTCCTGCTGTGTCACGTCATCCTCCGAAAAGTGGTGTGGGCGCACATATCCCAACACTCAGGACAGTCCTCGTCAACGCACCGGAAGGATCGCAATCGGATCGTGAGCACCGACGCCGCGGGACGACGTGCCCGCGGGCTGCGGGGACGCCCGCCCGACCGCTCGGAACAGCACGACGCCGCGCCCCGAGGGGACGCGGCGCCGGTGGGACGGAGAGGTCGGCCGTCAGACGTTGAAGCCCAGCGCGCGGAGCTGCTCCTTGCCGTCGGTCGTGATCTTCTCCGGGCCCCACGGCGGCATCCAGACCCAGTTGACGCGGAAGCCGTCGACGAGGCCCTCGAGCGCCTGGGCGGACTGGTCCTCGATGACGTCGGTCAGCGGGCACGCCGCGGACGTGAGCGTCATGTCGATGACGGCGTGGTTGTTCTGGTCGATCTGGATGCCGTAGACGAGGCCGAGGTCGACGACGTTGATGCCGAGCTCGGGGTCGATGACGTCGCGCAGCGCCTCCTCGACGTCCGCGACGTTGGGCGGGCTGGGCGCGGCGCCCTCGACGGGCGCGCCGGTCTCGGTGGTCAGCGGTTCTCCTCCGTCGTTCCCCGCGCGGCGTGCGCCGCGTCGGAAGCTGCTGCGGTTGATGCGTCGTCCAGCGTGCTCAGGGCGCCCGAGGTGACGAGAGAGTCGCGCAGCGCGGCCCAGCCGAGCAGGGCGCACTTGATACGCGCAGGGTAGCGCGACACGCCCGTGAACACCGTGGCGTCGCCGAGCTCGTCCTCCGCGACCTCGTCGAGGCCCTTGCCGCGCGAGCCCATGAGCTCGCGGAAGACCTCGCCGAGATGCTCGGCCTCGGTCACGGGCCGGCCCGACACGAGGTCGGTGAGCACGGACAGCGAGGCCTGCGAGATGCTGCAGCCCTGGCCCTCCCAGCTCACGCGCTCGATCGTGTCGCCGACGAGCTCGACGCGCAGCGTCACCTCGTCGCCGCACGGGGGGTTCACCTGGTGCGACTGGCCGCTCGCCGCGCCGTCCGCCACCTCGACCAGGCCCCGGCCGTGCGGGGTCTTCGCGTGGTCCAGGATGACCTGCTGGTACATC
>JAQSXO010000006.1 GCA_029256625.1 Cellulosimicrobium sp.
CTCGGCGATCGAGTCGAACGGGTACCGCACGCTCGACGAGGCGCAGCGGGTCGAGTTCGAGATCACCCAGGGGCCGAAGGGCCCGCAGGCGGAGAAGGTCCGTCCGCTCTGACGTCGTCGACGTCGCACGGCCGGGTCGTCCGGTCGGAGCAGCAGCGCAGGAGCCGCGCCCTCGGGCGCGGCTCCTGTCGCGTCTCCCGGGTCGTGCCTCGAGACCCGCTCACGAGCGGTGCGCCGGCGCGGCGGCCTCCTCCGGATCCTCGGGCGGCGGGTCGGTCAGCGGAGCGGCGGAGCCGACGAACGCCCGGAGCTCGTCGCCCGTGAGCACGCGCGCCGGCACGGCGAGCGAGCGGACGGCGCGCGCGAGCGCCGGGCTCGACAGGCCGGGTGCCCCTCGACCGTCGCCCGCGTCGGCCCGGACGGCGGCGAGCACGACGTTGCCGTAGCGGCGCCCCTTGAGCTGTGCGGGCTCGGCGATCGCCGCGATCCGGTCCCCGTCGCCCGGTGCCCCGCCGAACGCCGCCCCCAGGGTCGCCAGCTCGCGCCGCACGACCGTGAGCGGTGGCCGGTCCGCGCAGTTGACCAGGTAGACGCCGCCCGGGCGCAGGACGCGGTGGACCTCCTCGGCCATGCCGAGGGTCACGAGGTGGTCGGGCGTGCGGTCGCCGTCGAAGACGTCGCGCACGACGACGTCGAACGAGGCGTCGGGCAGCCCCGCCACGGCGTGCCGCGCGTCGGCGCTGCGCAGGCGCAGGCGAGGGGCGCGCGGCAGGTCGAACCACGAGCGCACGAGCTCCAGCAGCCGGGCGTCGAGGTCCACCCCGAGCTGGGACGAGCCCGGCCGGGTGTGCTCGACCCAGCGCGGCAGGCTGCACCCGGCCGCGCCGAGGTGCAGGGCGCGCAGCGGCCCGGGGGCCAGCTCGTCGACGACGGCGGCCATCTGCTGCATGTACTCGAACGCGAGCATCCCCGGGTCGTCGAGGTCGAGGTACGAGCTCGGGACGCCGTTGACGTGGAGCGTCACGGCGGACGGGTGGTCGGGGTCGCGCTCGACGTGCGCCGTGCCGGTCGAGGTCGGCACCGGACCGGTCGGGAGCTCCGCACGCGTCGTCCCGCCCCGTGCCCCGCCTCGGCGCCGGACCGGTGTGGGTGGTGCGGAGGACCCTGGGGAGCGTCGGGAGGTACGGCGAGCCATGTGCTCACCGTACGGGCTCGACGACGCCCGACGTTGACAGGATCGAACAGGTGTTCGATAGTGGAGCAGGAGGTGCGCGATGTCGAACGATGCAGGCGCGAGGGGTCAGGTCGCCGTCCCCGCCGAGGTCCGTCGGCTCCTCGGCCGCGCGGACGCGGAGCTCGTCGCGGCCGCGCTCGCGCAGGAGCCGGGAGAGCGGTTCGTGCACGCCCACCTCGGCGCCCTCCGCGCGGCGGCGGCGATCGTCGCCCTGCGCGCACGGCCGGTGCGCCGGGGACGGGCCCGCTCGGTGTGGGACCAGCTCGCCGACGCCGAGCCGGGGCTCGCGGCGTGGTCGGGCTACTTCGCGAGCGGGGCGCGCGTGCGCGCGGCGCTCGACGCCGGGCGCGACGACGCGGTGGACCGGCGGCGTGCGGACGAGCTCATGGCGTGCGCGGAGGACTTCCGCGACGAGGTCGCGATGCTCGTCGACCCCGACGCCGGGTTCGTGCGGCTGCCAGGCCTGCGGACGGTGGCCTCGTGAGCCCTGCGCGTCGCATCTCGAGCGACCGGTGAGGCGGCGATGAGCCGCGGGCCGCGGGCGGTCGTCCGTCGCGACTGGGGCGACGACGAGGAGGGCTGCTCCATCCTCCACGTCGACATGGACGCGTTCTTCGCGTCCGTCGAGCTGGCCCGGCGTCCCCAGCTCGCGGGGCGGCCGGTGATCGTCGGCGGCGCCGAGCGCGGCGTCGTCCTCGCCGCGACGTACGAGGCCCGGGCGTTCGGCGTGCACTCCGCGATGCCGATGGTCACGGCCCGCCGCCTGTGCCCGCAGGCGATCGTCGTCCCGCCGGACCACTCGCGCTACTACGAGGTCTCCCGGTCCGTGATGGCGGCGATCGGCGAGATCACGGCGCTCGTGGAGCAGGTGAGCGTCGACGAGGCGTTCCTGGACGTGAGCGGGGCGCGGCGGCGCCTCGGGCCCCCGACGCGGATCGCCGCCGAGCTGCGGCGGCGGGTGCGCGCCGAGCACGGGATCACGTGCTCGGTCGGGATCGCGACGACGAAGTTCGTCGCCAAGCTCGCCTCGACGCACGCGAAGCCCGACGGCGTGCTGCTGATCCCGGCGGCGGCGACCGTCCCGTTCCTGCGCACGCTGCCGGTCGGTGCGCTGTGGGGCGTGGGGGAGCGGACGGAGAGCGCGCTCGCGCAGTGGGGCATCCGCACCGTCGCCGAGCTCGCCGACACGGACGTCGCGTCCCTCCAGGCGGCGGTCGGCAAGGTCTCCGGAGCGCACCTCCACGACCTCGCGTGGGGACGTGACCCGCGCCCGGTCGAGCCGGAGCGGTCCGAGCGGAGCATCGGCACCGAGACGACGTTCGCCCACGACCTGCGCGACCTCACGGCGGTCCAGGCGCGCGTCCTCGAGCTCGCGGACCGGTGCGCCGCCCGTCTGCGCCGCCAGGGCCTCGTCGCGCGCACCGTGAGCGTGAAGGTCCGCACGAGCGACTTCCGCACGGTCACGCGGGCGCGCACCCTCGGCGCACCGACGGACGTCGCGCGCGAGATCTACCTCGTGGCTCGTGAGCTCGTCGCGGGCGTCGACCTGCGGGGCCTCGCGGTCCGGCTCGTCGGCGTGCGCGCCGAGGGGCTCGAGCCGCGTGCGGACGCGGTGGTGCAGCCCACGCTCGAGGAGGCGGTCGAGGAGGCGGGTGCCGCTCGACGCCGCGTGGAGGAGGCCGTCGACGCGGTCCGCGGGCGTTTCGGGGTGAGATCCATCGCGATGGGGCCCGCCAGGGCCCGCTCGACTACCACCCCCGCGGATGTCGATCTATCCTGAGGGTGACACACGACCACGTGGAGAAACGGGGTGCTCATGCCTCTGTCTGAGTACGAGCAGCGGGTATTGGAGCAGATGGAGCGCGCGCTCACCTCGGACGATCCGCGGTTGGCCAACACGCTGCAGGCGCCACGACGACGTTCGGCGCTGCGCTACGTCCTGGCCGGGGTCGGCGTCGTCGGCGGCCTTCTGCTCCTCGTCCTCGGGGCTGCGCTCTCGCAGACCTGGCTCGGGGTGATCGGCTTCGTGCTCATGTTCGCGGGCGTCGTGCTGGTCTTCCAGTCGCCGCGCTCGTCGCGCAAGGGGCCCGTCGGGACCGTCGAGGCGGACGGCACCGTCCGCCCGGCCGCGCCGAGCAAGCCGTCGCGCAAGCCGCTCCTCAGCCGACTGGAAGAGCGCTGGGACCGTCGGCGCGAGCAGGACGGTCGCTGAGCGAGCTCTCGGCCCCGTCGACCGCGGTGTCGACGAGTTCCTGGAGCCGGTCCGCAGGTGTGACCGTCCGCGGCTCCGGGGCGTAGCGCTCGATCTCGAGCGCCGACGCGAGCCCGGCGATCGCCTCCGCCACGTCCTCGTCGAGCGGGTGCTGCCCGCGACGGGACTGCAGGGACGCGACCACGACCGTGGGCACGCGTCGTGGCGTCGTCGACGCGGGCCAGCGGACGTCGAGCGCGCCGAGCCTCTCGGCGAGCTCGCCCCACGCGTCCTCCGCGTCCCGGAGGGCCTCCGGCTCGGTCCGCCGACGCAGCACGAGCCACAGCGCCCCGCCGAGGGCGAGGGCGACGAGGAGTGCGACGCCCACGACGAGCGGCCAGGGTGCGCCCTCGTCCTGCGCGCCGCCGACCGTGCCGGTCGTGCCGGTGTTCGTGGGCGCCGTGCCCGGGGTCACGGAGGGCGCCGCGGTGGTCGCACCCGGCGTCGGCACGTTGCCCAGGTCGCCGGGGCCCCCGGGGGTCACGGCCACGGGCGTCGCCCAGCGCGGTGTCGGGCCCGTCTGCTGGGCCGGGGTCGGCTCGAACCGGACCCAGCCCTGGCCGGGGAACCAGAGCTCGGGCCAGGCGTGGGAGTCACGTCCGGTGACCTGGAAGCTCGAGTCGTCGACGCGCTCGCCCGGCAGGAACCCGACGCCCAGGCGCGCGGGGATGCCGAGGGTCCGCGCCATCATCGTCATCGACGTGGCGAACTGGACGCAGTAGCCCGTCCGGTCCTGGAGGAAGTCCCAGACCGCGTCGCCGGAGTCGCCGGGCGGGACCTCGGTCGAGTAGGTGAACTGCGACGCGTCGCGGAAGTATGTCTGCAGGGCGAGCGCCTGGTCGTAGCGCGTCGTCGCCCCGTCGACCACCGTCGCGGCGAGGTCGCGGATGTCCTGCTCGTGCTCGGTCGCGGGGACGTCGAGGTAGTTGGGGTCGTCCGGGTCGGCGCCCGACGCCTCGCGCAGCGACTCCCCGTCGAGCGGCCGCGGGAAGACCGTGAGGTCGTACGCCGTGCCCGCGGTCGTCGGCTGCTCCCCGAGCACCTCGTCGCGGACGTCGTCGTACGACCAGTCGCCGTCGATGCCGACGGCGCGCGGCTCGGTCGGCACGGGGAGCTTGGTGTCCCGCAGCGACTCGAGCGTGACGCGGACGGACGTCGGCTCCTCCACGCCGGCGGGGTCGGTGGGCCACAGCACCTGGTCGGCGCCCTCGATCGGGTCGCCGTCCCGGTCCGCGCCACGCCGCCAGTTGGTGCCGTCGAACCCCGTGAGGGTGAACACGCGGAGCGGACCCACCTCGTCGCCGTCGGTCCGGTACCGCAGGACGACCTCGCCCGAGCGCTCCGCGAGGTCGCGCCGCATGTCGAGGTCGTCCGAGAGCCGCACCGTCTGCCCGGTCGACGAGAAGAGCCGGGACCACGACGCCGACGCGACCTCGGGGAGGGAGGCGCTCGCCGACCCGAGCCCCAGGGCGACGACCGCGACGGCGGCTGCCACCACGACCGCTCCCACGACCCGCAGGCCGCCGGCCGCGCGGTCCTCCGGGCGCCGTCCGGCCGCGCCGCGGCGGACCGTGCGGTGCGGGTTGTCGACGGCGAGGAGCAGCACGAGCGCCGTCACGGTCACGACGAACGCCAGCGGCGGGATCTCGCCCATGATGACGAGCCCGGGGATCCACAGCGCCAGGAGCGGCAGCGCGACGCCCGCGCCCAGGCGCAGGCCGCCCGCCATGAGGTCCGCGACGAGGAACACGACGACGGCGCCCCCGACGGCCATGAGCGCGATGGGCAGGCTGGGGTCGATGGGGGCGACCTCGGCGAGCGTGAGGTCGCGCGCGGTGGAGAGCCGGGACAGGACCCGGTCGACGTTGGAGAGGCCGATGAGCAGGGAGAAGCGGTCGGTCGGGCCGCCGTACAGCCCGAGCAGGGCCCAGAGGCCGACGACGAGCCCGGCGAGCGACGGGAGCAGCGCGGCGGGGGGCGCGAGCGTCTCCCCGCGGGCCGTGTGGCCCCGCTCGAGGGCGTAGCGCGAGACGCCGGTCACGAGGGCCAGGACCGCGATGGTCCGCACGGCCGTGCCGGTCCAGCCGCCCGGACCGATGACGCTGCCGAGCGCGTAGGTCGACGCCGTGACGGCGACGGCGACGAGCGCGCTCGTCGCGAGCACGCGGAGGCCTACGGGGGCCGTGGTGTCCGGGCGGGACGTGGTCATCGTGATCCCTCCACGAGCAGGGTCCAGGCGTGCTCGAGCGACGCGGACGGGTCGACGAGCGCCGCGTGCCACCCGGTCGAGCGCAGGGCCGCGACGGT
This sequence comes from Cellulosimicrobium sp., assembly GCA_029256625.1. Classification (GTDB taxonomy): domain Bacteria; phylum Actinomycetota; class Actinomycetes; order Actinomycetales; family Cellulomonadaceae; genus Cellulosimicrobium. Next base: position 5,793 of record JAQSXO010000006.1, read on the forward strand.
CTCGAGCGCGTCGGCGTGCTCGGGAGCCCACGGGCGCGCGCTCACCACGAGAGCCCGGTGCAGCCCGTCCCCGGCCATCGCGGCGACGGTGTGCCGGGCGACGGAGCCGAGCGGCCCGAGGACGGCGACGGTGATCTCGCCGGGTCGGCGGTCCCGGCGCAGCGCCTCGGAGGTCGCCACGACCGAGCGGTCGGCGTCCGCGACGACGTGGTGCCCGTGCAGGTCGACGGTCGCGTCCAGGAGGTCGGCCGGGCCCTCGCCCGAACGGTTGACACGGAAGCCCGTGCCGGAGACGACGGGTGCGAGCGACGTGGGGACGAGGCGGACCGGGTGCCCCGCCTGCAGGAGCGAGACGCCGATCGACGCCGCGCACTCGACGGCCCACTCGCCGTCGGCGAGCGCGCGCGGGCTCGACGCGGCGAGCTCGGGATGGGGCAGCAGCCCTCGGTCGAGGAGGACGCTGACGGGCGGCAGCCCCGCGCTCTCGTCCGCGCGGACCATGAGCTGGCCGTGCCGTGCCGCGCTGGCCCAGTGCACGCGCCGCGGGTCGTCGCCGGCGACGTAGTCGCGCAGCACCGAGTCGTCGCTCGACGCGAGCCGAGCGCCCGACGCCGAGCGCTCGTGCTCGCCGAACGCGCGGGACCCGCGGACGGGCAGCTCCACCGTGCGCGGCCAGACCGCGACCGCGGTGGGCTCGCCGAGCTCCTGGGTCGCGCTCACGAGACCGAAGAGGTCGACCCGCGTCGTGAGGAGCGGGCCGAGCGGCCACCGGCCGCGGCGGAGCGGCCGCAGCCGGTAGCGGACCGCGATGTGGTCACCGACCGTCGCGACCTGCGCGCGCAGCGAGCCCTGGTCGCACAGCTCGTGCGCCGCCTGCTCGCTGATCCGCAGGCGGGAGAGCGTCGTGGCCGTGGACGCCGTGGCCCGCGTGGCCGCCACCGTGAGGCGCGCCGTCGTGAACTGGCCGCGCACGGCCGGGTTCGGCTGGACCCGGCGCGTCACGTGGAGCGCCCCACGACCGCGGTCGATCCGTCGCACGGCCATCCAGCACCAGGCGGCGCCGACGGCCAGGGCCCCGGCGACGCCGAGCCCGACGAGGTCGGGCAGCCCGAGCGTGACGCCCAGGACAGCGAGCGCGGCGCCGGCGCCGAGCACCACCGTGCCGCGGCGGGTGAGGCGCGCGCTCGCGAGGCTCCTGCTCCTGCGGCGGAGCCGTGCGAGGAACGACGGGGCGCGCACGTCAGCGACGCTCGGTCGCGTCCAGGGCGGGGATCGGCGTCTGCGCCACGATCGACGCGACGACGGCCTCGGCGTCCTGTCCCGAGAGCCGGGCCTCGGTCGTGATGACGAGCCGGTGCGCGAGCACGGGGACGGCGAGGTACTGCACGTCGTCGGGGAGCACGTGGTCGCGCCCCGCCATCGCCGCGAGGGACTTCGCCGCGCGCAGCAGCTGGAGCGTGGTCCGGGGGGAGGCGCCGAGCCGCAGGCCGGGGTGCTCGCGCGTCGCGGTGACGAGGGCGAGCACGTAGCGCTTGACGGCGGCGGACGCGTACACGGCGCGCGCCACCCCGGCGAACCGCAGGACGGCAGCGCCGGTCGTCACGGGGCGCAGGTGGGCGAGGGGGTTGTCGGACTCCTGCCGGTCGAGCATCCGCAGCTCGGCGTCGACGTCGGGGTAGCCGACGGTCAGCCGTGCCATGAAGCGGTCGCGCTGCGCCTCCGGGAGCGGGTAGGTGCCCTCCATCTCCACGGGGTTCTGCGTCGCGACGACGAGGAAGGGGCTCGGCAGGGGGTGCGTCGTCCCGTCGACCGTGGTCTGACCCTCCTCCATGCACTCGAGGAGCGCCGACTGGGTCTTGGGGGAGGCCCGGTTGATCTCGTCGCCGATCACGATGTTCGAGAAGACCGGGCCCGGGCGGAACTCGAACTCGTGGTTGGCCGCCCGGTAGATGTTGACGCCCGTGAGGTCGCTCGGCAGGAGGTCCGGCGTGAACTGGATGCGGCCGACCTTGCAGTCGATCGTGCGCGCCAGCGCCTTCGCGAGCGTCGTCTTGCCCACGCCGGGGACGTCCTCGATGAGGAGGTGACCCTGCGCGAGGAGGACCGCGACGGTGACCGTCACGAGGTCCGGACGGCCGGTGACGACGGACTCGATGCCGGAGCGGATGCGGCCCGTCGTCTCGACCAGCTCGTCGAGGCCTGCGAGGGGGCCGTCCCCGGGCTCGTCGGAGGGCGCGACAGGGGCGATGTCGGGGAGCACGGAGACCTCCGTCGTCGGTGGCGCAGGGTCGCGGACCAGGGAGACCGCGGGTGGAGACGAGCCTAGTGGACCGGCGGCCGTGCGCCGAGCGTGACGACAGGGCCTCGGCCGCGTGCGGCTCCCCAGCGGGACGGAGAGCGGACGGAGGGGTGCGACGCGCCATGGGGAGTGCTCCCCTCCACCCTGCTCCACCCGATCTGACCTGCGGAGATCCTGCGAAGGGGGGTGAAAGCTCGCGCATTCACCGAGAGCCGTGGAGGGAAGTGGAGTACCGTGGAGGAGAAGGGAGCAGGAGGGGAGGTGCCAGGTGCATGTCCGGTTTCGTGGACGACGTGCTCGGCGGTTCCTCCGGCCTGCTCCTGGGCACCTTCACGCCACGTCTGGACGACAAGGGGAGGCTCATCCTCCCGGCGAAGTTCCGGTCGCGGCTCGCACCGGGTCTCGTCATGACGCGGGGGCAGGAGCGCTGTCTGTTCCTGCTGCCGATGGACGAGTTCCGGCGCATGTACGACCAGATCCGGCAGGCGCCGGTGACGAGCAAGCAGGCCCGGGACTACCTGCGCGTCTTCCTCTCGGGGGCGAGCGACGAGATCCCGGACAAGCAGGGACGCGTCTCGATCCCCGCGCCCTTGCGGGCATATGCGGGGCTCGATCGCGACGTCGCCGTGATCGGCGCCGGCACGCGGGTCGAGATCTGGGACGCGCAGGCCTGGGAGACATACCTCGCGGAGCAGGAGTCGGCGTACTCCGACACCGCCGAGGAGGTGTTCCCTGACCTGCGCTTCTAGGGCACGACCCACGGCTCCCGCACGGTGAGGCCTCCTCCCGCCCGGTCTGACGCACTTCCCCGGCGCCAGAAAGGACGCGGAGGGAGACCTGACCGTACGGGACCGGTCCTGGACGAGGAGCACGAGCGGACGGCGCAACACCGGCCACGACCAGCACGGAGAGGAGACGGACATGACGAGCACCCCCGACGACGCCGCCGAGCGGCACGTCCCGGTCCTCCTCCAGCGGTGCGTCGACCTCCTCGCCCCCGCACTCGCGGGGCCTGGCGCCGTCCTCGTGGACTGCACGCTCGGCATGGGCGGGCACACCGAGGCCGTCCTGGAGCAGGTGCCGACGGCGCGCGTCGTCGGCATCGACCGCGACCCCGAGGCCATCGCCCGCGCGTCGCGCCGTCTCGAGCGGTTCGGTGACCGGTTCCGCGCGGTGCACGCCGTCTACGACGAGATCGGCGACGTCGTGGCCGACGTCGTCGGCGGGCCGGTCCAGGGCGTGCTCATGGACCTCGGGGTGTCCTCGCTGCAGATCGACGAGGCCGACCGCGGGTTCTCCTACGCGCACGACGCGCCGCTCGACATGCGGATGGACCCGACGACCGGCCGGACGGCCGCCGACGTCCTCAACACCTACGACGAGCGCGCGCTCACCCGGATCCTGCGCGACTACGGCGAGGAGCGGTTCGCCCAGCGCGTGGCCCGGGCGATCGTCCGACGGCGCGAGCAGCGCCCGTGGGACCGCAGCGCCGAGCTCGTCGAGGTCGTGCGCGGAGCGATCCCCGCCGCGACGCGCACGACGGGCGGGAACCCGGCCAAGCGGACCTTCCAGGCGCTGCGGATCGAGGTGAACGGCGAGCTCGAGGTGCTCGAGCGCGCGGTCCCGGCCGCCGTGGACGTGCTCGCCGTGGGCGGGCGCCTCGTCGTCGAGTCGTACCACTCGCTCGAGGACCGGATCGTCAAGCGTGTGCTGGCCGCGGGGGCGACGATCAGCGCCCCTCCCGGGCTGCCCGTCGTGCCCGAGGAGGACCAGCCCTACCTACGGCTCCTCACGCGGGGTGCGGAGGAGGCGTCGGCCGCCGAGCGCGAGTCCAACCCGCGTTCGGCGTCCGTCCGGCTCCGCGCCGCCGAGCGCACCAGGCCCACTCCGCCGCACCGCCGCCCGAACCGACCGACCGACCGACCGTACGACCCGGGGGAGAGGACACGATGAGCGCACAGAGGTCGACCGCCGCCCGCCCGCTCCCGCGCACGGCGCGCCCGGCGCCCGCCCCGCGCCCGTCGCTCACGGCGCTGCCCGGCGGCGCGTCCGAGCGCGCGCTCCGTTCGCGTCTCGAGCTCGTCCGGGCGCCGCTCCAGGCGCGGTCCAAGATCCCCTTCCTCGTCGTCTGCATGTCGATCCTCGGCGCGGCGCTGCTGTGTGCTCTCCTGGTGAACACGTCGATGGCGCGCAACTCCTACGAGATGTCGGAGCTGCGCCGGGAGGTGAGCCGCGTGGCGCAGGACACGCAGGGCCTGCAGGCCCAGGTGCGTGAGAAGCAGGCCACGCTCGCCGACCAGGCGCGTGGCATCGGGATGGTCGCGGCGGAGGACCCGGCGATGGTCCGGCTGTCCGACGGCGCGGTCCTCGGCGGCGCACAGGAGGAGGCCGGGCAGTGACGCGAGAGACCGGAGCAGGACGTGCCGGCCGTCCCCGCCCGGCCGCGAGCACGCAGCGGTCCCGTCCGACCCCCACGACCTCCCGGCCCGCGCCGGGAGGTCGCGGTGCTTCCGGTGCCGGTCGCGGCGCCGCCGGGTCGGGCGCGCGAGCCGCCGCGACCGCGGGAGGGTCCGGTACCCGGACTCCGGCCGCGTCCGCCCGTGCGCCGCGGAGCACGGCACCGCGCTCGTCGGGGAGCGGCGGGCGCCCGCCCGCGCGCCCCGCGCGGAGTACCCGCGAACCGGGACGGCCCGAACGCCGCCAGCGCTGGCTCATCGTCGTCGCGGGCGTGATCACGGCGGTCTTCGTCGGCCAGCTGGTGAACGTCCAGGTGCTCCGCGGCCCGGCGCTCGCGGCCGACGCGCGCAACGACCGGACGCGCAGCTCGACCCTCCTGGCGCACCGCGGCGACATCACCGACGCCGACGGCGTGGTGCTCGCGACCTCGGTGGACCGGTACACGGTCGCGGCGGACCTGCTGCGGATCGCCGACTTCGAGCCGCGCAGCGGAGACCTGGTCGACGGGGAGCCGCTCGAGGAGGGCGGGGCCGTCGGCGTGGCCAAGCTGCTCGCGCCCATCCTGGGACGGTCCGCCGTGGAGCTGGCCGGTGACCTCGTCGGTACGTCGCGCTACCTGATCCTCGAGAAGGACGTGACGCCCGAGGTGCAGCGCCAGATCACGGACCTGCGGCTCTCCGCCTTCGTCAGCACGACGATGACGAGCGAGCGCACCTACCCGGCGGCCACGGTCGCGGGCAACCTCGTGGGCTTCGTCAACGAGGAGCAGTCGGGCGGCGGGGGCGTCGAGGCGTCGTACGAGGACGTGCTCGCCGGCACGCCCGGGTCGCGCGAGTGCGAGGCCGGGCTGGGCGGCCAGGTCATCCCGACGGGCCGCTGCGAGGTCGTGGACGCCGTGCCCGGGCGGAACGTGCAGCTCACGATCGCGCGCGACGTGCAGTGGAAGGCGCAGGACTCGGTGGACCGCGCGGTGAGCGAGACGGGGGCGGAGTACGCGATCGCCGTGGTGCAGGACACGCGCACGGGCGAGATCCTCGCGCTCGCGGACTCGGGGACGGTGAACCCGAACGACCGCACCACGGACGCCGTCGCCCGGCCGAGCCGCGCCGTGTCGAACGTCTTCGACCCGGGGTCGACGGGCAAGGTCGTCACGATGGCCGCCGCGATCGAGGGCGGCTACGCGGACGCCGGCACGCAGTTCGAGGTGCCCGACCGCTACACCACGCCCAACGGACAGACGTTCAAGGACTCGCACGACCACCCGGTGCAGCGCCTCACCCTCGCGGGGATCCTCGCCGAGTCCTCGAACACCGGCACGGTCCAGGTCGGGGAGAAGATCCCGAAGCAGGTGCGCTACGACTACCTGCACAAGTTCGGTTTCGGGCAGAAGTCCGGCCTCGGTCTGCCGGGCGAGTCCGCCGGGATCCTGCACCCCGCCGACGCGTGGGACGGGCGCACCGAGTACGCCGTGCTCTTCGGCCAGAGCGTGTCGGTGAACGCCATCCAGGCGACGAGCGTCTTCTCGACGATCGCCAACGGGGGCGTCCGCGCGACGCCGAGCATCGTCGCGGGCACGACGGACGAGCGCGGCGAGCTCGTGCCCGCGGATCGTCCGGACCCGGTGCGTGTCGTCTCGCAGGAGACCGCGGACACCGTGCTGCACATGATGGAGTCCGTCGTCGAGGAGGGCACGGGGTCCAGCGCCGCCGTGCCCGGCTACCGCGTCGCGGGCAAGACGGGCACCGCCGAGGCCGCCGGGGACGACGGGCGGTTGTCGGGGATCATGGCGTCGTTCATCGGCGTGGCCCCCGCCGACGACCCCCGGTACACCGTGTCCGTGTTCCTCAAGAACCCGCACTCGTCGATCTTCGGCGGGGTCGTCGCGGCGCCCGTGTTCAGCGAGATCATGGGCTTCACGCTCGAGCACGAGGGCGTGCAGCCGAGCACGGAGCCGTACGTGCCGCTCCCGACGACGTGGTGAACCTCACCGCGTCGCGGGAGCGGGGGCACGCGGTCGGTGAAGGTCCGGTGAAGCGCGCTCCCGCGCGGGGTCCGGGACGCCACGGCTTGCGAGGGTGCCCGTCGCGGCACGGTAGGTTCTACACGTGACATCCCCGATCGACCGCCTTCGTCCCGCCGCGACCACCCGTCGGACGGTCGAGGACCTGGCAGCACGGTTCGGTCTCGACGTCCGCGCAGGTGGCGGCCCCGGCGGGTCGTCCGCACCGGGCGCGGTCGAGGTGTGGTCGGTCGCGTCGGACGACCGGACGGCGGACGCGGGCGACCTCTTCGTCGCGCTCCCCGGTGCGCGCGCCCACGGCGCGCGCTTCGCCCCCGCCGCCGTCACCCGCGGTGCGCGCGCCGTCCTCACGGACGAGCAGGGCGCGGGCGTGCTCGCCGAGGCGGGCCTCGGCGTCCCCGTGCTCGTCGCGGCGGACCCCCGCGCGCTGCTCGGGCCGGTCGCCGCGTGGGTCTACGGCAGCCCCGCGCAGGACCTCACGACGTTCGGCGTGACGGGCACGAACGGCAAGACCACCACCACGTATCTGGTCGACCACGCGCTGCGCGCGCTCGGCTGGAAGGGCGGCCTCATCGGCACGGTCGAGATGCGGTCGGGCGACCGCGTCCTGCCGAGCCGTCTCACGACCCCCGAGGCCGCCGACCTGCAGGCGCTGCTCGCGGCGATGCGGGAGGACGACGTGCGCACCCTCGCGATGGAGGTCTCGTCGCACGCGCTCGCGCTGCACCGGGTCGACGGGCTCGTGTTCGACGTCGTGGGCTTCACGAACCTCAGCCAGGACCACCTCGACTTCCACGGCGACCTCCAGGAGTACTTCGAGGCCAAGGCGCTCCTGTTCACCCCGGAGCACGCACGCCGCGGTGTCGTGGTCGTCGACGACGCGTGGGGCGAGCGCATGGTCGCGGCCGCGCGCATCCCGGTCGCGACGCTGCGGGTGGACCCGCAGCAGGGGGCGGACGAGCAGCCGGCCGCGGACTGGACCGTGCACGACGTGGAGCCGTCGGCAGCCGGAGGGTCCGCGTTCACGCTCCGGCACCGCGACGGCCGGAGCGTGCGCACGACGACGGCCCTGCCGGGTGCGTTCAACGTCGCCAACGCGGCCCTCGCGCTCGCGCTCGTGCTCGAGGCGGGTACCGACCCGCGCGACGTGGAGGCCGCGCTCGAGGCGGCGGGCGGGCTCACCCCGGCGGTCCCCGGGCGCATGGAGCTCGTCTCGCGCCCGCCGCACCGCCCGCGCGTCGTCGTGGACTTCGCCCACAACCCCGACGCGCTCGCGCTCGCCCTCGACGCGCTGCGCCCGACGACCCCCGGTCGCCTCGTCGTCGTCTTCGGCGCCACGGGCGACCGCGACCGCGGCAAGCGCCCCACGATGGGCGGCGTCGCGGTCGAGGGTGCGGACGTCGTCGTCGTCACCGACGACGACCCGCACGGCGAGGACCCGGCCGCGATCCGCGCCGAGGTCCTCCCCGGCGCGCTCGCCGCGCGCGAGGCCGCGGCCGCGGGTCCTGGGCCGCGCGACGTCGTCGTGACCGAGGTCGCGCCCCGCGCGCGAGCGATCCGCGAGGCCGTCCTCGCCGCCGGCCCGGACGACACGGTGCTGGTCGCGGGCCGCGGACACGAGGTGTGGCAGGAGATCGCCGGCGTCGACCACCCCCTGGACGACCGCGTCGAGGCGCGCGCCGCGCTCGAGGAGCGGGTCGCGGCCCGGGCACCGCACGACACCCCCGACGACCTGAAGGAGCACCACGCATGATCGAGCTCACTGCGGCGCAGGTGGCCGCAGCGACCGGCGGACGGTTGTCCGCCGACCCGGAGGTGCGGGTCGGGGGGCCCGTCGTCGTCGACTCGCGCCGGGTCGCGCCGGGATCGCTCTTCGTCGCGCTGCCCGGCGAGCACGTCGACGGGCACGACTTCGCGGCCGGGGCCGTCGCCGCCGGGGCGACCCTGGTCCTCGCTGCGCGCGAGCTCGACGTGCCGTGCGTCGTCGTCGACGACGTGCAGACCGCGCTCGGCGAGCTCGCGCGGCACGTGCTCGCGACGCTGCGCGAGCGCGGCGACCTGCGCGTGGTCGCCGTGACCGGCTCCGTGGGCAAGACGACGACCAAGGACCTGCTGGGTCAGCTGCTGCGTCCCGAGGGAGGGACGGTCGTGCCGCGCGGCTCGTTCAACAACGAGATCGGGCTCCCGCTCACCGTGCTCGAGGCGGACGAGTCGACGCGGTTCCTCGTGCTGGAGATGGGCGCGAGCGGCGTCGGCCACCTCACCTACCTCACGCGCATCGCACCCCCCGACGTCTCGGTCGTGCTCGTCGTGGGCAGCGCCCACCTGGGCGAGTTCGGCGGGATCGAGGCCGTGGCGCGCGCCAAGTCCGAGCTCGTCACGGGGCTCGCGCCGGGCGGCGTCGCCGTGCTCAACGCCGACGACCTCCGGGTCGCCGCGATGGCAGACCTCGCACCGGGCGAGGTCGTCACGTTCGGGACCATCCCCGCCGCCGACGTGCGCGCCGAGGACCTCGCGATCGACCGCACGGGCCGCGCGTCCTTCACGCTCCGGGTGCGTCCGGGAGCGTCCGGTGACGGGCGGTCGCGCGAGGAGGCGCACGCGCGCGTGACCCTCGGCCTCGTCGGCGAGCACCACGTGACGAACGCGCTCGCGGCCGCGACGGCCGCGCTGCGCCTCGGCGTCGCGCCGACCGACGTCGCGGCCCGGCTCTCCGACGCCCGCGCGCTGAGCCCGCACCGGATGCAGGTCACCGAGCGCCCCGACGGCGTGACGGTGATCGACGACTCGTACAACGCGAACCCGGACTCGATGCGTGCCGCGCTCAAGGCGCTGGCCGTCATGGCGGGACGCGACCGGCGGTCCGTCGCCGTGCTCGGCGAGATGCTCGAGCTGGGCGAGGACTCGCGCGTCGCTCACGACGACATCGGCCGGCTCGTGGTCCGATTGAACGTCAAGCTGCTCGTCGTGGTCGGCGAGGGGGCCGGCGGGATCCACGACGGCGCGACGCAGGAGGGGTCGTGGGGTGACGAGACGCGCTTCGTGCCGGACGTCGAGGCGGCGTCCGCGCTGCTGCGCGACGAGCTGCGGGAAGGAGACGTCGTGCTGGTGAAGGCGTCGAACGGCTCCGGGCTGTGGCGGCTCGGCGACGAGCTCGCCGCGGCGAACGACGAGGTGCCGGGAGGGGAGAGCGCATGATCGCGATCATCGTCGCGGCGGGCGTCTCCCTGCTCGTCGCCCTCTTCGGGACGCCGCTGTTCATCCGGTTCCTCGTGCACCGCAACTACGGGCAGTTCGTCCGTCAGGACGGGCCGACGGCGCACTTCACCAAGCGCGGCACGCCCACCATGGGCGGGGTCGTCATCATCGGCGCGACGCTGCTCGGCTGGGCGCTGTCGTACGTCGTGTCGGGGCGGTTCCCGAGCGTCTCCGCGCTGCTCGTGCTGTTCCTCATGACCGGGCTCGGGATCGTCGGGTTCCTCGACGACTTCACGAAGATCCGCAAGCAGCGCAGCCTCGGCCTCACCGCGCGCGCGAAGATCATCGGCCAGGGTGCCGTCGGTATCGCGTTCGCGGTGCTCGCGCTGCAGTTCCCCAACGAGCACGGCCGGACGCCCGCGTCGACGCGCATCTCGTTCCTGCGCGACACGAACCTCGACCTGGCGTTCGCGGGCGCGACCGTCGGGCTGATCCTGTTCGTCATCTGGGCCAACTTCCTCATCACGGCGTGGTCGAACGCGGTGAACCTCACCGACGGGCTCGACGGCCTGGCGACGGGCGTCTCGCTCATCGTCTTCGGCTCGTACGTCCTCGTGGGGATCTGGCAGCTCAACCAGTCGTGCCAGCGTCTCGCGTCGGCCGGCCCGAGCTGCTACGAGACGCGGGACCCGCAGGACCTCGCCATCGTCGCCGCCGCGGTGGTCGGCGCGTGCTTCGGCTTCCTGTGGTGGAACGCGAGCCCCGCGAAGATCTTCATGGGCGACACCGGGTCGCTCGCGCTCGGCGGCGCGCTCGCCGGCCTGTCGATCCTCACGCGCACCGAGTTCCTCGCCCTCATCATCGGCGGCCTCTTCGTCATCATCGTGCTCTCGGACGTCATCCAGATCGGCTTCTTCAAGATGACCGGCCGGCGCGTGTTCAAGATGGCGCCGCTGCACCACCACTTCGAGCTGTCGGGCTGGGGCGAGGTCACCATCGTCATCCGCTTCTGGCTCATCGCCGGCCTGTTCGCCGCGCTCGGCATCGGCATCTTCTACGCCGAGTGGGTGGTCGGCTAGTGGCACGCGACCGTCACGACCTCGCGGTCCCGCTCGAGGAGGCGCGCGTGGTCGTCGCCGGCCTGGGCGTCTCGGGCCGCGCGGCGGTCGCCGCGCTCGTGCCCCGGGCGGCGGCCGTCGTCACGCTCGACGACCGCGCGGACGACGCGGACGTGCACGACGCCGGGGAGGTCGACCTCGCGACGACCGACCTCGTCGTCGTCTCGCCCGGCTGGCCGCCGAGCCACCCGCTCCTCGTGGCCGCCGCGGAGCGTGGCGTGCCCGTGTGGAGCGAGGTCGAGCTCGCGTGGCGCCTGCGCGTCGAGGGCCCGTCCGGTCGGCCCGCGCCCTGGCTCGCCGTGACCGGGACGAACGGCAAGACCACGACCGTGGAGATGCTCGAGACGATCCTGCGGACCGCGGGGCTGCGCGCCGCGGCGGTGGGCAACGTCGGCACGCCCGTGGTGGAGGCGGCCCTCGACCCCACGCTCGACGTGCTCGCCGTGGAGCTCTCGAGCTTCCAGCTCCACTTCACGCACACGACGTCGCCCGAGGCGGGCGCGGTGCTCAACGTCGCGCCGGACCACCTCGACTGGCACGGCGGCATCGACGCGTACGCGGCGGACAAGGGCCGGGTGTTCGAGGACGCCCAGGTCGCGTGCGTCTACAACGCCGCGGACCCCCGCACCGAGGCGCTCGTGCGCGAGGCCGACGTGGTCGAGGGGGCGCGCGCCGTCGGCTTCACGCTCGGCGCCCCGGCCCGCGGCCAGCTCGGCGTCATCGAGGACGTGCTCGTGGACCGCGCGTTCCACGCGCCCGCGGACGCGCCGGACCGGCACACGCACGCCGCCGAGCTCGCGACGCTGGGCGACCTCGCCCACCTCGCCGGGGCCGACGGCGTCGTGCCAGCGCACGTGGTGGCGAACGCCCTCGCCGCGGCCGCCCTGGCCCGTGCGCACGGCGTGCCCGCCGTGGCCGTGCGCGACGGGCTGCGCGCCTTCCGGACGGGCTCGCACCGCATCGAGCAGGTCGCGTCGGTCGACGGCGTGGCCTACGTCGACGACTCCAAGGCGACCAACTCGCACGCCGCGTCCGCGTCGCTCGCGTCGTTCGCGCCGGGCACGGTCGTGTGGGTCGCGGGCGGTCTGGCCAAGGGCGCGTCGTTCGACGAGCTCGTCGCCGCGCGCGCCGACCGGTTGCGCGCCGTCGTCCTCATCGGCGTCGACGCGGAGCCGTTCGCGGGCGCGCTCGCCCGACACGCGCCCGATATCCCGGTCGTGCGTGTCGATCCTGGCGACACTGGGACCGTGATGCCCCGCGCCGTCGACTCCGCCCGCCGCCTCGCGCAGGCCGGTGACACGGTGCTGCTCGCCCCGGCCGGCGCGTCGATGGACCAGTTCCGCTCCTACGCCGCGCGCGGCGACGCGTTCGCCGACGCGGCGCGCGCGCTGCGCCCCGACCACGGGTAGGCCGGCCCGGCGATGACACAGACCGCGAACGGACGGGGGGCGCCGCCGACGACGCGCACCGCTCCTCGCACGGGCGCGGGCCGGCGCGCGACGCGAGGCCGGGCCACGACGCCGACGGGCCGTGGAGCGCGCCCGCGCGCGGCCGCCGCACCGACCGAACGGCCCTGGCTCGGGCAGTGGAACAGCACCGTGACGAGCTACTACCTGCTCGTCGGCGCGACCTCGCTGCTGACCATCATCGGGCTCGTCATGGTCTTCTCGAGCTCGGCGGTCACGGAGATCGCGGCGGGCAAGTCCCCGTTCGGGGCGTTCGCCAAGCAGGCCCAGTTCGTCCTCATCGGGCTGCCGGTGCTCCTGGTCGCCACGCGGGTCCCCGTCGCGTGGTACAAGCGCCTGGCCTGGCCCGCGCTGGTCGCCTCCGTCGCCCTGCAGCTCCTCATCTTCACGCCGCTCGCCAAGAACGTGAACGGCAACACCAACTGGATCGACCTGGGCGCGTTCGACGTTCAGCCGTCCGAGGTGGCGAAGCTCGCGCTCGCGCTGTGGCTCGGCGCGGTGCTCGGCCGCAAGCAGCGGCTGCTCGGGCAGTGGCGCCACGTGCTGGTCCCGGCGGTACCCGTCGCCGTGCTGGTCATCGGGCTCGTCCTGGCGGGCCACGACCTCGGCACCGCGCTCGTGCTCATGGCGCTCGTCGCCGGCGCCTTCTTCGTCTCGGGCGCCGACGGCCGCCTCCTCGCGCTCGGCGCCGGGAGCGCGGCGTTCGTCGTGGGCTACGTCTTCATCCTCAACCAGTCCGGGGGCGACCGGCTCGGACGCATCATGGCGACCTATCGCGAGTGCACCGACACGCTCGGCGAGTGCTACCAGTCCCTGCACGGGCAGTGGGCGCTGGGCACCGGCGGCCTCACCGGCGTCGGCCTCGGGGCCAGCCGCGAGAAGTGGAGCTACCTGCCCGAGGCGCACAACGACTTCATCTTCGCCGTGATCGGCGAAGAGCTCGGGCTGCTCGGGACCCTTCTCGTCCTCGGCCTGTTCGTGATCGTCGGGGTCGCGACGAGCCGCATCGTCCGGCGCCACCCCGACCCGTTCGTGAAGATCACGACCGCCGCGATCGCGTGCTGGATCGTCGGGCAGGCGTTCATCAACATCGGCGTCGTGATCGGGCTCCTGCCCGTCATCGGCGTCCCGCTGCCGCTGGTCTCCGCCGGCGGCTCGGCCCTCATCATGACCATGGCGGCGCTCGGGGTGCTCATCTCGTTCGCGCGCACCGAGCCCGGCGCGGCCGAGGCGCTCGCGGCACGGGGGAGCGTCGTGCGGCGCTCGCTCGCGGTCGTCGGCCGTGCGGCACGGCCCCGGCGCCGGGCGCGATGAATCCCGGCCCGGGACCGGACGACGCCCGGCTCGCGGCCATCCACAGCTTCAGACCACAGCCAGGACGCGGCACCCGCCGCAGGGAAGGACGACGAGGTACGTGACGACGATCGGTTCGGTGGTGCTCGCAGGCGGCGGGACGGCGGGGCACGTGAACCCGCTCCTCGCGGTGGCGGACGAGCTGCGGGCGCGTGAGCCCGGCGTGGTGGTGACCGCGCTCGGGGTCGCGGGCGGGCTGGAGGACGACCTCGTCCCCGCGCGCGGCTACCCCCTGCGGCACGTGCCGCGCGTCCCGCTCCCGCGCCGCCCGAGCGCGGAGTGGGTCAACCTCCCGGGGCGCCTCAAGTCCGCCGTGGACGCGGCCGGCGCCGTGATCGACGAGACCGGGGCGCGCGTCGTCGTCGGCTTCGGGGGCTACGTCTCGACGCCCGCGTACCTCGCGGCGCGCCGTCGCGACGTCCCGGTGGTGATCCACGAGCAGAACGCGCGGCCCGGCCTGGCCAACCGCCTCGGTGCCCGGTGGGCCGCGCGCGTCGGCGTGACGTTCGAGGGCACGCCGCTCAAGGGCGGCGTCGTGACGGGCCTGCCGCTGCGCCGGGAGATCCAGGACCTCGTGGCGGCCCGGGGGGCCGACGCGGCCGCGGTGCGCGCCGACGCCGCGGCGCGGCTCGGGCTCGACCCGGGCCGGCGCACGCTCGTCGTCACGGGCGGCTCGCTCGGGGCGCAGAGCCTCAACGAGGCGGTCTCCGGGGCGGCCGACGCGCTCCTCGGGGCCGGCGCGCAGGTCCTCCACCTCACGGGCAAGGGCAAGGACACGGCTGTCCGCGAGGCCGCCGCGGCCGCCGTCGGGGAACGCCCCGGCGCGCGGTACGACGTGCGCGAGTACCTCGCCGAGATGCAGCTCGCGCTCGCGGTCGCGGACCTCGTCGTGTGCCGGGCGGGAGCCGGGACCGTGGGCGAGCTCGCGGCGCTGGGCATCCCCGCCGTCTACGTCCCCCTGCCGATCGGCAACGGCGAGCAGCGGCTCAACGCCGGCCCCGTCGTCGCCGCCGGCGGGGGCCTGCTCGTCGACGACGCGCAGCTCGACGCGGCCTGGGTCGCGCGGGAGGTGCCGGCGCTGCTCGGCGACCCGGGGCGCCTCGACGCGATGGCGCGCGCGGCGGCGGGCGCGGGGGTGCGCGACGGGGCGGCGCGCGTCGCCGACCTCGTCGCCGAGGCTGTCGCCGGTGCCACCGGCCCGGCAGGGACGCGCTCGTGACCGCGCACGGCGCCACCGCGCCCGTCCCGCTCGAGGAGCTGGGCACCGTCCACCTCGTGGGGGTCGGCGGCGCGGGCATGTCGGTGATCGCGCGGCTCCTCGCGGCCCACGGCGTCCGTGTGCAGGGTTCGGACGCGCGCGAGAGCGACACGCTGGCGGCCCTGCGGTCCGACGGCGTGAGCGTCTGGGTGGGGCACGACGCCGACCACGTCGCGGGCGCGGACACGGTCGTGGTGTCGAGCGCGGTCCGGGAGTCGAACCCCGAGCTCGCGGCCGCACGTGCCGCGGGGCTGCGCGTGCTGCACCGCTCGCAGGCGCTCGCGTCGCTCATGGCGCGCGGCCGGTCGGTCGCCGTGGCGGGGGCGCACGGCAAGACGACGACGTCCGCGATGATCGCGACGGTCCTGCGCGGCGCGGGCCTGGACCCCTCGTTCGCGATCGGCGGCACCGTGCTCACGGCGGACGGTCCTGTCGCCGGGGGGCACCTCGGGTCCGACGTCCTCGTGGCCGAGGCCGACGAGTCGGACGGGTCGTTCCTCAACTACGCGCCCGACGTGGCGGTCGTGACGAACGTCGAGCCCGACCACCTGGACCACTACGGGTCGCGGGCCGCGTTCGAGCAGGCGTTCGTCGACTTCGCGGCGCGGATCGTCCCGGGCGGGACGCTCGTGGCGTGCGCGGACGACGCCGGGGCGCGGGAGCTCGCGGCCGCGCACGCCCGGGACGGCGGGCGGGTCGTCACGTACGGCGTCGCCGCCGACGCCGACGTGCGCGTGTCGGACGTGCGCCCCACGGCCGAGGACGGGCACGCGGGCGTGCGGGCGTCGTTGGCCGGTGCCGTCGGGGGCGCCCGGGTCGAAGGGCTCGAGCTCCGGCTGCGCGTCCCGGGCCACCACAACGCGCTCAACGCCACGGCCGCCGCGGTGACGGCGGTCGTGCTCGGCGTGGACCCGGCGGCGGCCGTCGCGTCGGCGCACGACTTCCTCGGCACCGGACGCCGGTTCGAGACACGGGGCGAGGCCGGCGGGGTGCGCGTCGTCGACGACTACGCGCACCACCCGACGGAGGTCGCGGCGCTGCTGGCCGCCGCGCGACCCGTCGCCGCGGGCGGCCGGGTGCTCGTGCTCTTCCAGCCACACCTGTACTCGCGCACCGCGACGTTCGCGCGTGAGTTCGCCGACGCGCTGGGCGCCGCGGACGAGGTCGTGGTCACGGGGGTCTACGCCGCGCGCGAGGACCCCGACCCGGAGGTGGGCGCGCACACGATCACCGACCTGATGGACGCCCCCGACGTCGTGGTGGCGGCCGTGGAGGACCGGGTCGAGGCCGCGCACCGCGTCGCGGAGGCCGCGCGGCCGGGCGACCTCGTGCTCACGGTCGGCGCCGGCGACGTGACGGAGCTGGGCACGGTCGTCCTCGCGCGGATCGCCGAGCGGGCCGCGGGCGCCGGGGCCTCCGGAGGGGGCGAGGCCTGATGCGCCCGCCGCCCCGGCCCCGACCCGCCGCACCCCGACCGGACCGGTCGGTCGCGGGGGAGCGCGCCGCGCGGCCGACGGCCCCGGGAGCGTCGCGGTCCGGGACGTCGACGCCGGCTCCGCGGGCCCCGGCCGAGGAGACGCCCACGCGACCGGTCCGGCGGGTGGCCGCGACCGGGCGCGAGCTCGTGCCGTCGACCGCGGAGCGTCCCGCCGCAGGCCGGGCGACGCGCCCGCGGAGCGGCGGAGGGCGGGGGAACGCCGGGGGGCGGGGGAGCGGCG
>JAQSXO010000289.1 GCA_029256625.1 Cellulosimicrobium sp.
CAGGTGACGCAGGAGTACACGGGCCAGCAGCGCCACGCGTGCTACCTGGGCCCGTGGTGGAGCGAGATCCTGCGGTTCCGGCCGTGGGGCCCGGTCGAGGGGGACGACGGCTCCCCCACGGTGTCCGACGTCGTCGGGGGCGCGGGCCCGGAAGCCTCGCCCCAGGTCGCGGCCGCGCGGGGCGGCGGGATCGCCGCGGTGTCCAACGTCGGCGACGACGCGTTCTGGACGGGCCACCCGCTCGCCCAGGCGAACCTCTACGCGTTCGGCCGCCTCGCGTGGGACCCGACGCTCGACCCGACCGACGTGCTCGACGAGTGGGTGTCGCTGACGTTCGCGTCCCCCTCGGGCGCGGGCGACCGCGCCACCGACCCGGACGTCCGAGCAGCGCTCCACGCCGTCCTCGACGACTCGTGGCGCACCTACGAGGCGTACACCGCGCCGCTCGGCGTGGGCTTCATGGTGAACCCGGGGCACCACTACGGGCCGTCCGTCGACGGCTACGAGTACTCGCCGTGGGGCACGTACCACTTCGCCGACCGCGACGGCATCGGGGTCGACCGCACGCGCGCGACCGGCACCGGGTACACCGGCCAGTACCCCGCCCCGTGGCGCGACGTCTACGAGTCGCTCGGCACGTGCCCGGACGAGCTGCTGCTCTTCTTCCACCACGTGCCGTACGGGCACGTGCTGCACGACGGCACGACCGTCGTCCAGCACGTGTACGACACGCACTTCGCCGGCGTGGAGCGCGTCGAGGAGTACGTCCGCACGTGGGAGGGCGTGCGCGGCGTGGTCGACGACGCGATGTTCGAGCGGGTCGCCGAGCGCCTCACGGAGCAGCTCCGCTCCGCGCGCGAGTGGCGCGACCAGGTGTGCACCTACTTCCTGCGCGCGTCCGGCGTGGCCGACGCGCACGGCCGCACGATCTACTGAGCACGTGACACAGTCCGCGACCGAGCCCGTGGCCACCCCCACGACCCCGCTCGGCACGACCGCGCCCTCCCCCGAGGCGCACGGGATCCCGTCCGCCGCGGTCCTCGAGCTGCTCGACGCTCTCGAGGGCGCCGGGCTCGACCCGCACGGCCTCGTCGTCGCGCGCGACGGCCTCCCGGTGGTCGAGGCGTCGTGGGCGCCGCACGACGCGCCGCTGCCGGGTCTCGTCTACTCCGTCTCGAAGACGTTCACGGCGCTCGCCGTCGGGCACCTCGTGGCCGAGGGACGCCTCACGGTCGACGACCTCGTCGGCGACGTGCTCGGCCTACCAGACCCGACCGGTCTCACGGTGCGGCACCTGCTGACCATGAGCACCGGGCACACGGCGCAGCAGCTCGCCGAGATCGGGTTCGACCTCCCCCGCCTGCTCGCGACCCCGCCCGAGCACGCCCCGGGCACGCACTTCGCGTACAGCTCGCCCGCGTCGCGCGCGCTGTCCGAGGTCGTCACGGCGGTCACGGGCGAACGCCTGCTCGCCTACCTGCGCCCGCGCGTGCTCGACCCGCTGGGGGTCGCGCACCCGTGGTGGGTCCCGCTCGGCGCCGTCGACCAGGGCTTCTCGGGGCTGCACGTCACGACCGCCGAGATGGCGCGTCTCGCCGTCGCGATGGCCGACGGCGGCCGGTACGCGGGCGTCACGGTGATCCCGCCCGCGTGGCTGGCCGCGATGCGCGAGCCGTGGTCGGACACGGCGGAGCACGGCGGCGCCCCCGGGGTGGCCGGCGGCGAGCCGCCGGACTGGTCGCGCGGCTACGGCTACCAGGTGTGGACGAGCCGGCACGGGTTCCGGGCCGACGGCGCGTACGGGCAGTTCGCGATCGCCGTCCCCGAGCGCGGGCTCGCGATCGGCTACCGCGGCGCGACGCGCGACGCGCAGTCGACCCTCGACGCGATCTGGGCGTTCGTCGAGCGCACGGGCGACGGCAGCACCCCGCTGCCGTCCGACCCCGCCGCCGCGGCACGCCTCGCCGACCGGCTCGCGACGCTCGACGCGTGGCCCGGGATCCTCGGCCGAGAGCTCGACCCGCAGCCGACGCCGCAGGACGTCATCAGCCCGGTGCCGTGGACGCTCCACGCCGTCCGGGCCGGGTCCCCGTACACCTGGCGCCTCGACGTCGGCGGGCAACCGGTGCCTGTCGCCGAGGACCGCTGGACGACGCGCGTCCTGCCCTGGCCCCACGCCGCCGAGGGCTCCGGCCCTGCCGCGGGGTCCGTCGTCGACCCCGTGCTCGTGGTCTCGACGCGCGGCCGGGCGCTGCCCGACGGCACCGTCGAGGTGCACGTGGCGCTCCCGACGTCGCCGCACCGCCTCGTCGTGACGGGCCGCCCCGGGGAGCGCCTGGCCCTCGCCTGGCACACGACGCCGCTGTGGCACCCGAGCCTGTCGACGCTCGTCGTCCCGGCGGCCCACGCCGCGACGTTCGTCTGAGTCGGCCCCTCTCGCGAAAGTCGTCGGCGCGACGTGTCGATCTCGCCACCCGGGCTTCGTCGTCCGGGTGAGCGGCCGCACGGGCCGCACCGACGGAGGAGGCACGATGCGATTTCTGGAGACGATCCTCGCGGCGAACCGGGAGCAGCCGCCGGACCTCGCGCGCTACCGTGACGGGCGAGGCAGCGTCGGCGACGGGATCGACGCCGCCGACGTGGCGTTCTACGGGCCGACGGCGCTCCGCCGGCCCGCGACGACGAGGGCGGAGGACCTCTGATGCGCTACCTGATGCTCGTGCTCGGCACGCCGCACGACCCCGACCTGCGACCCGAGGAGTTCGAGGCGGCCCCGCCGATCGAGGAGTGGGTCGGACGGCACTACGGCAGCGGCGCCGCGGTGATCGGCGACCGGCTGCGACCGGCGGAGGACGCCGTCGGCGTCCGGGTGCGCGGCGGCAAGGTCCTCGTCACCGACGGACCGTTCTCCGAGACCAAGGAGACGATCGCCGGGTTCGACGTCCTCGAGGCGCCCGACCTGGACACCGCGATCGCTATCGCGTCCGAGCACCCCATGGCGTACGGCGGCGCGATCGAGCTGCACCCGGCGTGGCCGCTCGACCTCGACGGGTCCTGATTTTTCGGTCGTGACGGACCCGAGCCGCGCCGTCGAGGACGCGTTCCGCACCGAGTGGGGACGCGTCCTCGGCGCGGTCGCGCGCAGCACGGGCGACCTCGACCTGGCCGAGGAGTCGGCGCAGGAGGCGTTCGCGACCGCGCTGCGCACGTGGGGCCGCGACGGCGTCCCGGAACGTCCCGGCGCCTGGCTCACGACGACGGCACGCCGGCACGCGATCGACGTGCTCCGACGGCGCCGGGTCGAGGCGGAGCGCGTCGCCGCGTCGGGCCGCCTGGGCGAGCGCGTCGACCCGGGGCCGCGGGCCGGCGACGCCACCGCCGACCCCGTGGTCGAGCAGGTCGCCGTCGGCCTCGACGACGGCGCGTGGGACCTGGACGACCCGGACGGCGACCTCCTGCGGTTGCTCTTCACGTGCTGCCACCCGGCCTTGCCCGCCGAGGCCCGGGTCGCCCTGACCCTGCGGTCGCTGACCGGTATGACGACCGCCCAGGTCGCCCGGGCCTTCCTCGTCCCCGAGGCGACGATGGCGCAGCGCCTCGTCCGTGCCAAGCGTCGCATCCGCGCGACCGGGATCACGTTCCGGGTGCCGCCCGCCGAGCTCCGGGCGGAGCGCGTCGTCGGCGTCCTCGCCGTCCTGTACGTGCTCTTCACGGAGGGCTACGACGCCTGGGCGGAGCCCGCGGACGTGGTCGAGGGATCGGCTGAACGGCGCGCGCTCGCGGACGTCGCCGTCCGGCTCGCGCGCCTGGCCGCACGGCTGCTCGACGACGAGCCCGAGGCCCGCGGACTGCTCGCCCTCCTGCTGCTCCAGCACGCGCGGCGCGACGAGCGCGTCGGCCCGGACGGCGCGACGCGCACCCTCGCGGAGCAGGACCGCGCGCGCTGGCGGCACGACGAGATCGCCGAGGGGCTGGCCGAGCTCGAGGCGGCGCTCGCGGTCGGGCGGCCCGGGCCCTACCAGGTGCAGGCCGCCGTCGCCGCGCTGCACGACGAGGCACCCGACGCCGACGCGACCGACTGGCCGCAGATCCTCGGCCTCTACGACGTGCTGCTCGACCTCACCGGCTCGCCGGTCGTCGCGCTGAACCGTGCGGTCGCCGTCGCCGAGGTGCACGGCGCGCACGCCGGGCTCGCCGCGGTCGACGCCGTCGGCGACGACCCCGCGCTCGCGGGGTACCACCTGCTGCCCGCGGTGCGCGCCGAGCTGCTCGTGCGGGCCGGGCGCCCCACAGACGCCGCCGTCGACCTGCGCCGCGCCCTCGCGCTCGTTGACCGCGAGGGCGACCGCCGCCTCCTGGAACGCCGCCTGGCCGGGATCACCGCGCCCCCGGGCACGTGAGCGTCAGGGGCGGTCCTCCCGCAGCACGACGACGTCGGTCGGAGCGAGGCGGAGCGTCTCGCCGCGCTCGATCCGGCGGCCCGTGAGGAGGTCGATGCCCGACGCGTGCGCCGCGACCTCGACGGTCTCCTGGGCGTGGTTGAGGACGAACGCGGTGCGGTCGCCGTCGCGCTCGCGCACGGCGAGCTCGAGGTCGGGGACGTCGGCGTAGGGGCCGACGAGGCCGTGGCGGTCGAGCACGCGGCGCACGACCCACGCGACGCCCGCGTCGTCGAGCGCGGTCGCGACGTACCAGGCCTCGCCGGGGACGCCGTCCGTCCCTCCGACGCGGTGCCGCGTCACGGCCGGGGTCCCGGCGTAGAACTCGGCGCCGTACGTCCCGACGACCTCGGCGCCCTGCGGCACCAGGACCTCGAACACGAGCTCGCCGCCCACGACGAGCGGCGCC
>JAQSXO010000290.1 GCA_029256625.1 Cellulosimicrobium sp.
GCTGCTCACCGCGACCGTGATGCTGCTCGCCGAGCGGTTGCGCGGCGACCGACCCGGAGGAGAGTTCTGATGGTGCAGACCGACCCCGCCCCGGCGCGCACGGCCTCGCCGGAGCCGTCGCGCCTCGACGCCGCGCCCGACGCGGTACCCGACCCCGTGCCCGGGGAGGGCGGCGGGCTCGCGGTGCGCGACGTCGTCGTGCGCTACGGCGGGGGTACGCGCACGGACCCTGGCACGACGGCGGTCGCGGGCGTCACGCTCGACGTCGCGCCCGGCGAGGTCCTCGCCCTGCTCGGGCCGAGCGGGTGCGGCAAGTCGAGCCTGCTGCGCGCCGTCGCGGGGCTCGAGCCCGTCGCGGCGGGGGAGGTCCGCTGGGACGGTCGCGACCTCGCGGGCGTCGCCGTGCACCGGCGCGGGTTCGGGCTCATGTTCCAGGATGGCCAGCTCTTCCCGCACCGCGACGTCGCGGGGAACGTCGCGTACGGCATCGCGCGCGTGCCCCGCGCCGAGCGCGACGCTCGCGTGACCGAGCTGCTCGACGTCGTCGGGCTCGCCGGGTACGAGCGCCGCGCCGTCGCGACGCTCAGCGGGGGAGAGCGCCAGCGGGTCGCGCTCGCGCGGTCGCTCGCGCCGCGGCCCCGGCTGCTCCTGCTCGACGAGCCGCTGTCCGCGCTCGACCGCGGGCTGCGCGAGCGCCTCGCGCTCGACCTGCGCGAGGCGCTGCGGGCCACCGGGACGACGGCCGTCTTCGTCACCCACGACCACGACGAGGCGTTCACCGTCGCCGACCGCGTGGCCGTCATGGACGCCGGCCGGCTGCTCCAGGTCGCGCCCCCGGAGGACCTGTGGCGAGCCCCCGCGTCGCGTCGCGTCGCGGAGTTCCTCGGCTACCAGGCGTTCGTCCCGCGTGGTGCCGAGAGCCTGCTCGCGATCGGCCCGCGCGGGCTGCGCCTCGCCCCCGCGTCCGGAGACGCCTCGGCGGACGGCACGTGGGACGCGACGGTCGTCGGCAGCGTGTTCCGCCGCGGCGCGGTCGAGGTCACGGTCGACGTCGACCTCCCCGGGACCGACGGCGGCGCGCCCGCCCGGCTGGTGGCGCTCGCGGCCGGTGACGACGCGGCGGGTCCGGGACCGGGCGACCGCGGGCGGGTCGTGGTCGACCCGGCGGGGTGCGCCGTCGTCCCGGCCTGACGGCCTCCAGGACGGCGTTCGCGCTCGTGCGACGGGCGAGAGAGCCGCAGCCGTCCTAGCGTCGTGTGATGAGCGACGACGTGACGGCGGGGACGCATCCCCCGGAGAAGACGGGCGGCAAGGCCGCGAAGATCCTCTACCGCCCTGTGGGGCTCGCCAGCTCGATCGTGGGCGGGCTGGTCGCGGGCCAGGTGTTCAAGCAGGTCTACAAGCGCGTCACCCCGGGGCACCGCTCCGACGCGCCCAAGCCGCTCGAGTCCGAGTACTCGCTGCGCGAGATCCTCGTCGCGGCGCTGATCCAGGGCGCGATCTTCGCGGCGGTGAAGGCGCTCATCGACCGCGGCGGCGCCCGGGCGTTCGAGCGCTGGACGGGGGAGTGGCCCGGCGACTGACCTCACCCCCCGGGCCGAACACGACATGAGGGTCGCTATCGGAGCCAGAACGACCTCCACGTCGTGCTCGACGGCGGGCCAGGACGTGGTCGGCCACGGATCGGGTGGGAGTCCGCGCTCAGTCCAGGCCGGCGGCGTGGACGAGCAGCGCGACCTGCGTCCGGTTGTCCAGGCCGAGCTTGAGCAGCACGTTCGACACGTGGGCCTTGACCGTCGGCACGCTGAGGAACAGGGCGGCCGCGATCTCGGCGTTCGCCGCGCCGCGGCCCAGCTCGACGGCGACGTCGCGCTCTCGCCCGGTGAGCGTGCCGAGCGCCGCCCGCGCGCGGTCACGCTCTCCGCCCGCGTCCGCGACCGACGACATGAGGCGCCGCGCGATCTCCGGCGACAGCACCGGCTCGCCCGCGGCCGCCGCGCGGACCGCCGCCACGATCCGCTCGGGCGGCATGTCCTTGAGCAGGTAGCCCGACGCCCCGGCGTGCAGCGCCCCGACGACCTCCTCGTCGCTGTCGAACGTCGTGAGCACGACGACGGCCGGGGCGCCCGCCCGCGACCGCACGCGCCGCGTCGCCTCGATCCCGTCGACCTGCGGCATCCGCAGGTCCATGAGCACGACGTCGGTCGGGTGCGCGTCGAGCACGGCCGTGACCTCGGCCCCGTCCGCGGCCTCGCCGACCACCTCGATGCCGTGGGCGCCGTCGAGCATGAGCCGCAGCCCGGCGCGGACGAGCGCGTCGTCGTCGACGATCACGAGCCGGGTGCGCGGCGCGTCCCGCGGTGCCGCCCCGTCGTCGTGCTGCTCGTTCACGCGCATGCCGCCCCCGCGCCCACCCTGCTCGCTCACGCGTCCCACGGTAGCCGGACGTCGAGGACGAACCCGTCGCCCCGTGCCCCGGCGTCGAGGGTCCCGCCGAGCAGGTCGACGCGTTCCTGCAGCCCGACGAGCCCGGTGCCGGTCCCCTCGCCGACGGCCCCTCCCGCGGCGCGCCCGACGGCACCTCCGACCGCGACGAGGCGCGAGCCGCCGTCGGACACCGTGACGCGCACCTCGCCGGCCCGGACGGCGACGCGCAGGACGACGGGGCTGCCGGGAGCGTGCCGACGGGCGTTCGTGAGCCCCTCCTGCGCGACGCGGAAGGCCGCGACCTCGACGGCCCGTGGCACGTCCGCCGAGCCTGACCGCTCGTAGGCGACGTCGCCGCCCGCCTCGCGCGCCTCGGCGACGAGGCGGTCGAGGTCGTCGAGCGTGGGCTGGGGGGTGGGGGCGCCGCCCTCGACGTCGTCGGGGTCGGTGCGCAGCACCCGCACGACGTCGCGCAGGTCGCCGAGCGCGGAGCTCACCCCGGTCCGGACGAGGCCCGCGGCGCGGGCGAGCTGCGCCGGGTCGGCGTCGGGGCGGTACTCGAGCGCGCCGGCCGTCGCGGCGAGGAGCGAGAGCCGGTGGGCGAGGGTGTCGTGCATCTCGCGGGCGATCCGGGTGCGTTCCGCGACCCGGGCCTCGGCGACGCGACGATCCTGCTCGCGCTCGGCGCGCCGGGCGCGGTCGCGCAGCGACCACATCAGCTGGGCCCGCGCCTGCCAGTACAGGCCCCAGCCGAGCAGGGCAGCGTGCACCGCGAGGTCGCACAGCAGCCACCAACCGAGCGGCAGGGCCTGCGGTCGCCACAGCGCCTGCACGGCGTGGCCCAAGAACCCGGCGACCGCGACCGGGACCGCCGTGCGCGCCGGGTACCAGCGCGCGATCTGGAGGGTCGCGACGGTCGAGGCGGGGGTCGCCGCGCCCGAGTACGCGGAGAGCGACGCGAGGACCAGGGCGCCGAGCACGGGGGCGTTGCGCGGGGACCGCGACCACAGGAGAGGGAGGGCCGCGAGCGCCAGCACCGCGACGGCGACGTCGAGCGCGGGCTGCGCGCCGGGCTCGGCCTGGCCGACGATCCCCGCCGTCGCGAGCACGGTGAGCACCGCGACGGCGAGCCACGCGACGGCGAACGTCCACCAGGGGACGAGCGGGCGGTTCCCGTCACGGCGGGCGGCGGCCGTCGCGAGGACGGGGCGCCCGGCGAGCGGAGGGCAGTCGGTCGGTGTGGTCATGCTCCGGACGCTAGGGCGCGGCGCGGCGGGCGACCACCGACCAAGGTCGGGGGTCGCGGTCCGGGGGGAGGGTCGGGGACCGACGGCAGTCGGGGCGACCGTCGCCCTCCGGCCGGTGCGCCGGAGGCTGAGCCGCCGCGAGCGTGGGGACGTCGGCAATCCCGCCGGCCGCGGCCCCGTCCGCGCGAGCACGCGGCACCGTCGCGTGACGAAGGAGGAGTCCCATGCCCACGACGCCGACCACCTCGAACGGTGCCTCGAACGCCCCTCGCTACCCCGGCACCTCCGCCGCGGCCGACGGACGGCAGGTCCCCGGGGACGCCCGACGCCGCGTCCCCCGCTGGTCCGTGCCCCTCGTCGCGGCGGTCGTCGCCGCGGTGGTGCTGCTCGTCGGCACGGCGCTCGGCGTCGACCCGGAGGTGCGGTCCGCGACCGGCACCCAGACCGTCGGGGTCGTGGCGGCGGTCGTCACGGCGCTCGTCGTCGGGTACGCCGCATGGGGCGTGCGCGCCCTGCTCGGGCGACTGTCCTCCCGTCGGCCCCGCCGGGGCGAGCGCGCCTGGCTCGTGACGTGCGCCGTCGTGCTGCTCGTCTCCCTGCTCGGCCCGCTCGGAGCGGTGACGCCTGCCGCGGTGGTGCTCCTCGCCGTCGAGCACCTCGTGGTCGGCACGACCCTCGCGCTGGGCCTGCGCCGCTGACCCGCCACCCCTCACCGCGCCGCGGACGACCCGCCGAACACGACATGGCGGTCGCTATCGCACGGATAACGACCGCCATGTCGTGCTCGACCGCGCGCCGTGCCGTGGTCGAGCACGTGCGTTCTCGGGTCAGGTCAGAAGCCCGAGTTGCCGCTCCCTCGGTTGAGCGTGAAGCCCATGTCGTTGAGCAGGCCGCCGCTCCCGGAGCCGGACACGGTGGTGTTCGCGAACGAGGCGCTGCCCGTCGCGTGGATCTCGATGCCGTGGGTCCCCGAGCCCGTGACGCTCACCCGGTCGAAGCTGACCTGCTGGATCGACTTCTGCCACGACATGAGGACGCCCGCGTAGGTGCTGTCGACGATGTCGACGTCCCGCACGACGATCGGGGCGTCGATCGCGTGCACGTCCGCGTAGATCCACAGCGCGCCGAGCTCCGCGGGCCAGTTGGGCTC
>JAQSXO010000291.1 GCA_029256625.1 Cellulosimicrobium sp.
GGGCTGACCGCTCGTGACTTCTCGAGCGTCGACGCGACCCGAGCGCACCTGGACCGGATCGCCGCCGTCGACGGCGCGGTGAACGCGTTCCTGCACGTGAACGCCGAGGAGGCGCTGGCGACGGCGCGCACGGTCGACGAGCGACGCGTCGCGGGCGAGGAGCTGCACCCGCTCGCCGGCGTCCCGATCGCCGTCAAGGACGTCGTCGTGACCCAGGGCATGCCGACGACCGCCGGCTCCAAGATCCTCGAGGGCTGGGTCCCGCCCTACGACGCCACGCTCGTCGAGAAGATCCGCGCCGCGGGGCTGCCGATCCTCGGCAAGACGAACATGGACGAGTTCGCCATGGGCTCGTCGACCGAGCACTCGGCGTTCGGGAACACGCGCAACCCGTGGGACCTCGACCGCATCCCGGGCGGGTCGGGTGGCGGTTCGGCCGCCGCGGTGGCCGCGTTCGAGGCACCGCTCGCGATCGGTACCGACACGGGCGGCTCGATCCGCCAGCCCGGTGCCGTCACCGGCACCGTCGGCGTGAAGCCCACGTACGGCGGGGTCTCGCGCTACGGCCTCATCGCGATGGCGTCGTCGCTCGACCAGGCGGGTCCCGTGACCCGTACCGTGCTCGACTCGGCCCTGCTGCACGAGCTCATCGGGGGCTACGACCCGCGCGACTCGACGTCGATCCCCGGCCGCGCACCGGCGCTCGTCGAGGCGGCGGTCCAGGGCGCCACGGGCGACCTGTCGGGCGTGCGCGTCGGCGTCGTCAAGGAGCTCAACGGCGAGGGCTACCAGGAGGGCGTCAGCGCGCGGTTCGCGCAGTCGCTCGACCTCCTGCGCGGCCTGGGGGCGGAGATCGTCGAGGTCTCCTGCCCGCACTTCGAGTACGCGCTCGGCGCGTACTACCTCATCATGCCGTCGGAGGCGTCGAGCAACCTCGCGAAGTTCGACGGGATGCGCTTCGGCCTGCGCGTCGAGCCGGAGGAGGGCCCGGTGACCGCGGAGCGCGTCATGGCCGCGACCCGCGGTGCGGGCTTCGGCGACGAGGTGAAGCGCCGCATCATCCTCGGCACGTACGCGCTGTCCGCGGGCTACTACGACGCGTACTACGGGAGCGCGCAGAAGGTCCGCACGCTCATCCAGCGCGACTTCGCCGCGGCCTTCGAGCACGCGGACGTCCTGGTCTCCCCGACGGCGCCGACCACGGCGTTCCGGTTCGGCGAGAAGCTCGACGACCCGCTGGCGATGTACCTCAACGACGTCGCGACGATCCCCGCGAACCTCGCGGGCGTCCCCGGCATGTCGGTCCCGGCGGGCCTGTCGGACGACGGCCTGCCCGTCGGGTTCCAGATCCTCGCGCCGGCCAAGGCCGACGACCGCATGTACCGGGTGGGCGCCGCGCTCGAGTCCGCGCTCCTCAGCGCGTGGGGCGGCCCGCTGCTCGACCGCGCGCCGGCGCTGCCCACGGCCACCATCGAGAAGGAAGGCCAGGTCGGATGACCGCCACGACCGTCGACCTCGTCGACTACGCCGACGCCACGCGCCGCTACGACCCCGTCATCGGGATCGAGGTGCACGTCGAGCTCGGCACGCTGACCAAGATGTTCTGCCCGGCCGAGGTGAGCTTCGGCGCGGACCCCAACACCCAGGTGACCCCGGTGTCCCTCGGGCTCCCGGGCGCGCTGCCGGTCGTCAACGGCAAGGCCGTCGAGTACGCGATCCGCATCGGCCTCGCGCTCAACTGCCAGATCGCCGAGACCTGCCGGTTCGCGCGCAAGAACTACTTCTACCCCGACGTCCCGAAGAACTTCCAGACGTCGCAGTACGACGAGCCCATCGCGTACGACGGGTGGATCGACGTCGAGCTCGAGGACGGGACCGTGTTCCGCGTCGAGATCGAGCGCGCGCACATGGAGGAGGACGCCGGCAAGAACACCCACGTGGGTGGCGCGACCGGCCGCATCCACGGCGCGGAGTACTCGCTCGTCGACTACAACCGGGCCGGCATCCCGCTGGTGGAGATCGTCACGCGGCCCATCACGGGCGCGGGCGACCGCGCCCCCGAGGTCGCGCGCGCCTACGTGCAGACGCTGCGTGACATCTTCCGTGCGCTCGACGTGTCCGAGGCCCGCATGGAGCGCGGCAACGTCCGCGCCGACGTGAACCTCTCCCTGCGTCCGACGCCCGAGTCGCCGCTCGGCACCCGGACGGAGACGAAGAACGTCAACTCCTTCCGCTCCGTCGAGCGGGCCGTCCGGTACGAGGTCTCGCGCCAGGCTGGGGTGCTCGACGCGGGCGGCACCGTGATCCAGGAGACGCGGCACTGGCACGAGGACACCGGCATCACGACGTCAGGTCGCGTGAAGTCCGACGCCGAGGACTACCGGTACTTCCCGGAGCCGGACCTGGTCCCGATCGCGCCCCCGCGCGAGTGGATCGAGGAGATCCGTGCCGGGCTCCCGGAGCTCCCGGTCGCGCGCCGCCGTCGCCTCCAGGGCGAGTGGGGCTACGCGGACGCGGAGATGCGCGACGTCGTCAACGCGGGCGCGATCGACCTCATCGAGGCGACCGTCGCGGCCGGGACGAGCCCGGCGGGCGCGCGCAAGTGGTGGATGGGCGAGCTCGCCCGTCGTGCCAAGCAGGACGAGGTCGCTCTCGAGGAGCTGCCCGTGACGCCCGCCCAGATCGCGGCGCTCCAAGGGCTCGTCGACGCGGGCCGGATCAACGACAAGCTCGCGCGCCAGGTCCTCGACGGCGTGCTCGCCGGCGAGGGGGACCCCGAGGCGGTCGTGACCGCCCGCGGGCTCGAGGTCGTGTCGGACGACGGCGCGCTGCTCGCCGCGATCGACGAGGCGCTGGCCGCGCAGCCGGACGTCGTCGAGAAGGTCCGGGGCGGCAACCTCGGTCCGGTCGGCGCGATCATCGGGGCCGTCATGAAGGCGACGCGCGGTCAGGCGGACGCCGGTCGCGTGCGCGAGCTCATCCTCGAGCGGATCGGCTGACGTCGTGACGCGCGGACCGGTCCTGCTCGGGGAGATGGTGCGCCTGCGCCCGATCGAGGCGCGGGACGCCGACCGCATGTGGGAGTCGCTGCAGGACCCGGAGTCGAACCGGCTCACGGGGACGACGGCGACGTTCACGCGCGACCAGATCGACGAGTGGTCGGCGACGATCAGCGACCGCGAGGGTCGGTACGACTGGGCGATCACGGCGGGCGCCGTGCGTGACGGCCAGCTGGTGAGCGACGAGCTGATCGGCGAGATCGTGCTCAACGATCTCGACGAGGACGCGCGCTCGGCGAACCTGCGCCTCGCGCTGCTCCCGAACTACCGGGGTCGCGGATATGGTCGTGAGGCGATCTTCGAGGTGCTGCGGTTCGCGTTCGAGGGCGCGACCGACGTCGAAGGGGTCCGGCACGAGGGGCCGCACCTGCACCGCGTGAGCCTCGACGTGCTGAGCATCAACCCCCGGGCGCGGATGCTCTACGAGTCCCTCGGCTTCCGCGAGGAGGGCCGGCTGCGCGACGTCTACCGCGACGGCGACGGGTGGGCGGACGCGACCGTCATGAGCATCCTCGAGGACGAGTTCCGGGCGGGCCTCGGCGCACCCTGATCCTCGAGGAGGCGAACGCGCAGAGGACGACCGAAGGGCCCGGCAGCATCGCTGCCGGGCCCTTCGTCGTTCCCGGGGACGTGCGGTTCTCGGGGAGGCACGGTCCTCATGGGTGCGATGTGGGAGGCGCGGTCCTCATGGGCGCGCTGCAAGAGCAGGCGGTCCCGTAGTGCGCGGCCTCGTGACGTGCGCTGGGGCGCGCCGCGGGGGACCGTGGTTGACATGAGCGACGGCCACGACGTACATTCATAAGACGGAAACAAACTTCCGGGATGTGGAATCAAAGGCCGGGTAGTGCATGACACTGCCAACCGGTCGGACGTCGAGAGGGACACGCAGCGATGACGCTGGACGAGTTCAACCGGTTGTCGCCGGAGGAGGCGCGCGAAGCGCTGCTGGCGTGCGCGCACGTCGGGCGGTGGGCCGACGCGGTCGCCGCCGGCCGCCCGTACGCGAGCGTCGAGGACGCGGCCGACGCCGCCCTCGCCGCGGCCGACCCCTGGACGGACGCCGAGGTCGACTCGGCGCTGTCCCGCCACCCTCGGATCGGGGAGCGCGCGCGGGGCGACGCCGCGGACGCGAGCATGTCGCGGTCCGAGCAGTCCGGCGTCGACACCTCTGGCGGCGACGTCGAGCGCCGGCTGACCGAGGGCAACCGCGCGTACGAGGAGCGGTTCGGGCACGTGTTCCTCATCCGGGCCGCCGGGCGCAGCGCCGAGGAGATCCTCGAGCAGCTCACGGCGCGGCTCGACAACGACGCCGCCACCGAGCGGGCGAACGCCGCCCGCAACCTGCGCGAGATCGCCGCGCTGCGGCTGAAGGGAATGCTGACGGCATGAGCACCCACGCCAGCCACATCACCACGCACGTACTCGACGCGGCCAGCGGTAGGCCCGCCGAGGGGATCACCGTCCGCCTGGAGGCGGCTCCGGAGATCGCGGACAGGACGACGGGGCAGGGCTGGTCCCTGGTGGCGTCCTCCCGCACGAACGACGACGGTCGTGTGCCCCAGCTGGGGCCCGAGACCCTCGTCCCCGGTACGTACCGGCTCGTGTTCGACACGGGCGAGTACTTCGACCGGCGAGACACCGTGTCCTTCTACCCGGAGGTCGTCATCGTCTTCCGGGTGGCGAGCGCTGAGCAGCACTACCACGTCCCCGTCCTGCTCAGCCCGTTCGCCTACTCGACCTATCGAGGGAGCTGACATGAGC
>JAQSXO010000292.1 GCA_029256625.1 Cellulosimicrobium sp.
GCTCGTTCCTCGCGTCGCTCCCGCCAGGCCCGCCACGACGCGGCACCACCACCCACCCCGCCCGGCGTCGTCTCGCCCTGGTCGGCGCTCACCCGGGCGACCGCCCGCGGTATCGGTTCGTCCACGTCGTCGCCGCGCGCGTCGCCCGGACGTTGCCGCTGTGCCGCTGTGCCGCTGTGCCGTTGTGCCGCGGCACGGGTCGCCGGTCGCGGCGCCGTCGCGTCGAGCAGGTGGTCTGGGCGCGTCGGCGCGCGGGACGAACCGCATCGCCTGCTCGACCCGCCAGGACCGCCTGGTCGGCCTCATGCCGATTCACCACGGGAACCCGGCACCAGCGGCCACCCGCCGGTCGCGAGCACGCGACCGACGTCTCCGGGCGAGACGATCGCCGAGCGGTGGGGGTGGGCTCGGATGCGAAGGGGCGTCAGAGCGGCGCTCCTAGAACCCCCGGCTGACAGACCAGGGTGACGGCGCCGCAGCCCCGAGCACCGAGGCCACCCGCGCCGCGGACCCGACCCGGCGGGTCCGACACTCGACCACGGGCCGAGGCGCACCACGCGGCTTGACGCCCACCACGCGGGCCCGAGGCCCGGCCCCGCGGGGCTGAGGCCCGACCTCGGGGCCGGGATCCAGCGAGGCGGGAGGACTCGGAGCGGCGGGGTGGGCTCTAGGCTGGGCCCGTTCTGTCCGACGGCGAGGCTGGCGTCGCGCCCGTACCGGCCCGGGGAGGGCGATGGCCGCCACGCTGCTCGTCGCGAACCGCGGTGAGATCGCCTGCCGCGTGCTGCGCAGCGCCCGGGAGCTCGGACTGCGCACCGTCGCGGTGCACTCCGACGCGGACCGCGGCGCCCGGCACGTCCGGCTCGCGGACGAGGCGGTGCGGATCGGTCCCGCACCGGTCGCCGAGTCCTACGACGACGGTCGTCGGCTCCTCGGTGCGGCGCTCGCGTCGGGTGCGGACCTCCTGCACCCGGGCTACGGCTTCCGCGCGGAGGACGCGGAGTTCGCCGCGGCCGTCGAGGCGGCGGGCGTCGCGTTCGCCGGGCCGACGCCCCAGCAGCTCCGCGTCCTCGGCGACAAGGCGCGCGCTCGGGCGCTCGCGCAGGAGTGCGGCCTACGGGTGCTCCCGGGGTCGCCGGTGCTCGGCGGTCTCGAGGACGCGCTGGGCTGGGCGCAGGACATCGGCTTCCCGCTTGTGCTCAAGGACGCCGGCGGCGGGGGCGGGACCGGCGTCCACGTGTGCCGTGACGCGGAAGGGCTCGCGGCGGCGTGGCGACGGGAGTCGTCGCGCCCGGGCTCCTCGGGGCGGCTGTTCGTCGAGCGGCACGTCGACCGGGCGCGGCACCTCGAGGTGCAGCTCTTCGGTGACGGGGCGGGCCGGGTCGTCTCGCTCGGTGACCGGGACTGCTCGCTCCAGCGCCGTCATCAGAAGGTCGTCGAGGTCGCGCCCGCACCGGGGCTCCACCCGGGTACGCGCGAGAAGCTGCACGACGACGCCCGTCGCCTGGCGGCACGGGTCGGACTGCGCTCGGCCGCGACGCTGGAGGCGTTGCTCGACGTCGACTCCGGCGAGGTCGCGTTCCTCGAGGTGAACCCGCGGATCCAGGTCGAGCACACGGTCACCGAGGAGGTCACGGGGGTCGATCTCGTCGCGTGGATGCTGCGCGTCGCACTCGGCGACACGACAGTGCTGGACGACGTGCCGCCGTCGGGTCCCGCCGTCCGCGGTGCGGCCGCGCAGGCGCGCGTCTACGCCGAGGACGTGCGGCACGGACGGCCCGTCGCGGGGACGCTCGCGCGCTTCGACCTTCCGGGAGGTCGCGCCACGGGGCTCGATCCTGCCGCGGCGCGCCCCGGGCCGGGCGACGGCACGGGGATCCGGCAGCACGGCGAGCCCGACCTGGACGGCGCCCGGGTCCGCGTCGAGACCGGCACGAGCGTGGGCGACGAGCTCGGCCCCGACGTCGACCCGCTGCTCGCGAAGGTCGTCGTGCGCGCCGCCTCGCACGAGCGTGCCGTCGCCGGATTGCGCGCCTCGCTCGGCGAGGTGCGCGTCGACGGCGTCCCGACCAACGTCGCGCTGCTGCGCGCGGCGCTCGCCGACCCTGCCGTCGTCGCGAGGTCGGCGACCACCACCACGCTGGGCCCGGTGCGCGACCCGGAGCCCTGGATCGACGTGCTCGACCCGGGCGTCCTCACGACGGTGCAGGACTGGCCGGGGCGCACCGGGTACTGGGGCGTGGGCATCCCGCCGTCGGGACCGATGGACGACCTGTCGTTCCGTGCCGGAAACCGCGCGCTGGGGAACCCCGAGGGCGCGGCAGGACTCGAGTGCACCCTCACCGGCCCCACCCTGCGGTTCTCCCACGAGGCCACCGTGTGCATCACGGGGGCGCCCGCACCGGTCATGGTCGACGGCGAGCCCGTGCGGCAGTGGGAGCCCGTCGTCGTCCCCGCGGGCGGCGTGCTCGCCGTCGGGGCGCCGCACGCGGTCGGGCTGCGGACGTACGTGCTCGTCGCGGGCGGCCTGGACGTCCCGGAGTACCTCGGGTCGGCGGCGACCTTCGTCCTCGGTGCCGTCGGCGGGCCGGCCGGGCGCGCGCTGGTGGTGGGTGACGCGCTGCGCCCCGGCGCTCCGGGGTCCGGTGCACCGGGTGCCGTGCCGCTCGACGCCCGCCCACGGATGGGTCACTCGTGGGAGGTCGCGGTGACGACGGGGCCGCAGTCCGCGGCGCTCACCCCCGCCGCGCTCGGTCGGTTGCGGACGTCCTGGTGGCGCGTCCTGCCGCACGCGGACCGGACGGGCGTCCGGCTCGCCGGTCCGCCGCTCACGTGGGTGCGGCCCGACGGCGGCGACGCGGGGCTCCACCCGTCCAACGTGCTCGACAACCCGTACTCGGTCGGCGCGCTGAACATCAGCGGGGACACCCCGATCCTGCTCGGCCCGGACGGGCCGAGCCTCGGGGGCTTCGTGTGCGCGCTCACCGTCGTCGCCGGCTCCCGGTGGAAGCTCGGGCAGATGCGGCCCGGCGACGTCGTGCGGTTCGTGACCGTCCACGACGACGGCGCCGACCGCTTGCGCCGCGACGACGCCGGCCGGGCGGCCGCGCGCGTCCCGACGCAGGTGCGCGCCGTGCGGGGCCGCGACGCCGCGGCGTTCGACGGTGACGACGTCCGCGCCACGGACGGACCGACGTCTCTCGCCGACGACCGGCCTGCCGTCCGCTACCTGCGCGGCGCGGACGACGCGGTGCTCGTCGAGTACGACGGGGGCGGCGGGCTGGACCTGCACGACCGCCTGCGCGTCCACGCCCTCGCGCGAGGGCTCGAGGCCGCGGCTCCGCACGGGGTGCGCGACGTGACGCCGGGGGTGCGCACGCTCCACCTGCACGTCGACCCCGACGTGCTGCCGGCACCCACGCTGGTCGGGCTGCTGCGCGAGCTGGAGGAGGACCTCCCCCCGAGCGCCGAGATCGAGGTGCCGAGCCGCGTGCTCCGTCTGCCGCTGAGCTGGGACGACCCGGCGATCCGCGACGCCGTCGAACGGTACGCGGCCGGGGTCCGGTCCGACGCGCCGTGGCTGCCGTCCAACGTCGACTTCGTCCGCCGCGCCAACGGGTTCGCGACTGTCGAGGACGTGCGGCGCACCGTCCTCGACGCGGAGTACCTCGTGCTCGGGCTCGGCGACGTGTACCTCGGCGCGCCGCTCGCCGTGCCGGTCGACCCCCGGCACCGCCTGCTCACCACCAAGTACACCCCGGCGCGCACCTGGACCCCGGCGGACGCGGTCGGCCTCGGCGGGGCGTTCCTGTGCGTGTACGGCATGGCGAGCCCTGGGGGCTACCAGCTCGTGGGCCGGACCGTCCCCGTCTGGTCGGCCCACGCGCAGCGCCCGCCGTTCCGCCGGGGCGTCCCGTGGCTCTTCCGGTACTTCGACCGGATCGTGTGGGAACCGGTCGACCCGGACGAGCTCCGCGAGCGTCGTGCGGCGGCACGCGCGGGGGTCTTGGACGTCTCGGTCGAGGACGGCGTCTTCTCCGGCCGGGAGCATGCCGCGCTCCTCGCGCGCGAGGCCGACGACATCGCCGCGGTCGCGGCGGCGCGCCGCGCGGCGTTCGGGCGCGAGGCCGCGGCCTGGGCCGAGGCGGGCGAGCTCGTCGGCTCCGCCGCCCGCGCGACCGCCCGCGGCGGTCCCGCCACGCCGGCCACCGGCACGCACGACGTCGGAGGCGCCACCACCGACGCCGACGACCCGTCACGCCTCGTGCTGCGCGCGCCCCTGGGCGGCGTCGTGTGGCGCGTGGAGTCGCCGCCGGGGCGGCAGGTCACCGAAGGAGCGCCCGTGGTCGTCCTCGAGGCGATGAAGCTCGAGCTGCCGGTCCTGGCACCGGCCGACGGCCACGTCGTCGACGTCCTCGTGCGTCCCGGCGACCACGTGCGCGCCGGCGACCCGCTCGCCGTCGTGCACCTCGACGCGTGACGCGCCGGGCGTCGTCGTCCCGGTGCGGCTACCGCGTGGTGAACAGCCGCGCCGCCTGGGACTCGGCGTCGGCGTAGGTCTGGGCGGCCGCGCCGAGCGCAGCCGTGATGTCGTCGAGCGCGAGCTCGACCTGGTTCTGCGTGGTCTGCCACTGTGCCATCACGCCGGTGAAGGACGTCGCCGCGCCGCCGCGCCACGACGCCTGCAGGTCGGTGAGGTGGCGCATCATGGCCCCGACCTCCGCCCGGATCGCCGTGACCGACCCGTTCACCGCCGCGCTCGCCTGGGCGACCCGTGCGCTGTCGACCTCGTACCGGCTCATGTCGTCCTCC
>JAQSXO010000293.1 GCA_029256625.1 Cellulosimicrobium sp.
CCGGGGATCTTCGGCGCCTTGAACGCGTCCGGCACCGAGGTCCAGCCGCCCGAGCCGTCGGGCACCTGGATCGAGTACCGCAGCGGCTCGCGGTAACCGCCCGCCTGCCGGTCGCTGACGAACCAGACCTTGACGTTGTCGAACGTCGTGGGCTCGCCGAGGTCGAGCTCGACGTACCCGGTGTCGCCCTCCGTCCCGTAGTTGCCCCAGTAGGGCTCGTTGACGGTGGTGCCGTCGGTGACCGCGGCGAGCGACACGGGTCGCTCGGTCTCCTTGATCGCGCCCGGGGTGTAGTTCATCGAGCCCGTGCTCCAGCCCGGGGTGTGGAACTGGCGCCACGGCGTCGGGCGCGCGCCCTGCTGGGTGGCCGACGACGACAGCTCGGCGCCGCGCGCGAGGTTGCCGGCGTCCTCGGTGAGGTCGATGCCCGCGGTCTTCAGGTAGGAGACGACGCGCTCGTCCTCGATCGGGGTGTCGACCGCGGTGGGCAGGTCGGCGCCCTGGTCCGCGACGACCTCGACCGCGAGGCCCTCGTCGGACTCGACGACCTCGTTCGCGGCGGGGTCGTAGACGAACCGGCCGAGCGCGTCGGCCGCGGCCTTGCGCTCGCCGTCGACGAACAGGCTGTAGCCCTCGCCGAGGCCGTAGTGCGAGCCGTCCTCGTCCCAGACGATCGTGACGTCCTTGCCGTGGTACCGCAGGTTGTTGACCATGAAGTGGTCGTACCCGAGGTCGATCGGCCAGAGCTCGATCTTGTCGTCGGACCGCGGCTGGATGCCGCCCATGTCCTCGACGTAGATGTAGTTCATGTTGCCGAGCATCACGTGGTTCGGGTTGTTGCGGTTGAACGTCTGCGTGCTCGCGTTCCAGTTCGAGTAGTACTCGGCCTGGTTGGGGACCAGCGCGTTGCCGTTCGGGTAGATGCTCCACGCCATCCAGTCGAGCAGCTTGGCCGCGTACTCGGGCGTGACGTACGTGTGGTCCGGGTCGTAGTGCCGCAGCGCGGACCGCACGCCGCGGTACTGGACCGTGAAGTTGATGTTGGAGAAGTTGTTCGAGCCGCCGATCCCGAACTTCGCCCGGTCGTACTGGTTGGCCGTGTAGAACGGGAAGATCGGGAAGTTGTCGCCGTACCGCAGGAAGCGGAAGCCGTCGACGTACTTCTCGGCGTCCTCGACCGGGATGAGGTTCTCTGCGTAGACGTCGTAGAGGTTCGACTCCTTCGCCGGGACGAGGTCGCGCTCGGCCTCGCTCAGGGGGTTCTGGTTCCCGCCCGACGTCGCGCCGTGCGACGTGCCGGCGAGGAACATGCGCATCTCCTCGCTCCACAGCCGGCCGAGGATCGCGTCGCGGATCTCGTCCGCGGTCTGGCCCATCTCCTCGACCTTCGCCGGGTCAGCCCCCGCCATCGCGTAGAGCTGGCGGGCGGCGTCGAACGCGCCCCACACGTACGCGGACTCCGGTCGCTCGATCGTCCGCGCGCCCGGCGCCCCCGCGTTGACCTTGGGGTACCCGAAGCTGATCGCGTCGGAGTCGTTGCCGGGCATGTAGTTGGTGTCGTAGGCGATGAGCTTGTCGTCGTTGCCGTCGTAGTGCTCGAGCTGGCCCGTGCCGTCGCCCTCGAAGTACGTCGCGAAGCGCTCGGCGACCGCCGGACCGCCGCCGTGCACGTTGAACGCCTCGAGGCCCGCGGTGCCGAGGTACTGCGAGTAGTGGTTGTTCCAGCTCGTGTGGCCGGGGCTGTCGAGGAACGCGGAGGACCCGGACAGCTCGCCGATGTTGAGGATCTGCCCGTAGCCCAGGTACGGGTTGCGGATCCACTTGGTGTCCTGGAGGTGCATGGGCTGCGTGAGCGCCACCGAGTTCTGGTAGAGGTTCACGCCCTCGATCGTCGTCGGGTACTGGTACACGTAGCCCGGCTCGTTCGCGTCCAGGCTGTTGTACCGCTCGCCCCACCAGCGGTAGACGATCGCCTTCTCGATCGCGTCGTCGGGCACGTCGATGTACGGGATGTCCTGGGCCCACTGGCGGTTGAACGCCGTGACGCCGGTGCGGAACGCGTCCGCCGGGGACAGCTCCGCGTACTCGTGGAAGCTCTCGACCGACTGCGGGAGCGTGTCGCTGGACAGCACGCCGAGCACGGACAGGTCGACCGTGCCACCCGCCGGGACCGTGACCTCGCGGTCGAGGTTGGTGCCGACGCGCTCGAACCCGGGCGCCTTGAGCCCGATCGTGACGTCGGACCACGGGGTGTCGACGAGGCCGTTGTTCGACCCGCTCGTCAGGGTCCGCGTCCCGGTGAGCTCGTCGGCGGAGTCCGTCGACGTCGTCGCGAGAGGCGACGCCGCACGAACCGTGAACGTCACGTCGCTCGCGCCGGAGTTGGTGAACGTGATCGCCGACAGCGCCACGTTGTCGTACGTGACGAGCTTCTTGAGATCGGCGGTGACTCCGGTCGACCCGACCGTGTAGCGCGCCGTCGCGTGGCTCGGCGCGTTGAAGCGCTGCGCCCCGACCTCGGTGATCGTCTGCCCGGGCACGGTCACGGTGTAGAGGTTGCCGAGGTTGTTCGGCCCGCCCGCGAACGCGGAGCCCGCGAAGCCCATGACCGCCCAGTTGCTGTTGCCGCGCAGGTACAGCGAACGGCCGCGCGTCTGGAGCACGGTGTTGTTCGCCGTCCCGCTCACCCCGAGCACGCGGTCGAGGTAGTAGTCCGTGCCGCCCGCGGCCAGGTCCTGCTCGAAGATCGACCCGTGCATCGAGCCGGCGGTCCACGGGACCCCGGGCTCGAGGGCGGCGGCGACCTGGTCCAGGTTCGTGTAGACCGGGTCACCGATGTCCATCGAGTCCGTCGTGCCGTCGGTGTAGACACCGACGTCGCTCTCGTTGCCCGGCACCACGTCGGCCTGCGCCGCCGGTGCCAGTGCGACGCCGGTGGCGGCCATCGCACCTGTCATCGCCGAGGCGACGACCCTTCTCCACGCTCTCCCCGACATCACCAAGTCCTCTCCATCGGGAACCGGAACAGGTTTCGGGACGACGGCGGGGCCTCGCGTCGCGCGGGTGGACTGCCTCGTCCGCCCGCCCCGCTGCGGGACGCGTGACCCTGATCGTCGTGCCGGCTCGCGCCGCCCCGCGGGCCGGTGGTGACCGGGGCCGTCGGCCCCGGCTTCCTCCGCGGTGAGGTCGCCAGACGCGAGCCAGTCAACCAGCGCGCACGGAACATCGCAATGGTTTTCGGTCTCGACTTTGCCGACGCTTCGCCTCGCGCCCCCGGTCCCTCGCCACGGTTGATCGTTGCCATTGCAGTGCGCGGGAGCCATGCGACGCCGTCTCACGTCGGGGCACGATGCGATTCGTCGCACCATACCGAAAGCAGGAACTCATCGGTTTCACTGCTTCGGAAGTCCGCGGAGGCCGGGCCGTCGTCCTCGACGATCCTGGTCGTCGCTCCCGGGCCCGCGCGCCACCACGGCGCCCGGGCGGCCCGCGACGACGGGTTTCGCCGACGAGAGAGGAGCACCCGGAGGCGGCCCGCCGACGCGAGCAGGCGACCGCTACGCGCCGTCGGCGGGCGGCGTCGTCTCCGCCGGGGCGGTCTCCTCCGCGGGCGGGGCGGTCCCGTCGGCAGGCGGCGTCGCGCCGTCCGCCGGTGCCGTCCCGTCGGCCGGCGCGGTGCCCTCGGCCGGATCGGTCCCGTCGGCCGGAGCGGTGGGCTCCGCCGGGTCGGGCGTGGGTGCGGGCGGCTCGAGGAGCGTGAAGGTCACGGGCTCGCTCGTCGCCCCCTCGACGCCCGCGATGCTCAGGACCGCGGTGTACGTACCGGGCCCCACCTCCGGCTGGTCGGGGGCGCAGCCCTCGACCGAGCGGTGCCGGTCCCAGCGGACGAGCTTCGACGGGTCCTCGTCCCCGGTGCTCATGAGGAGCAGCCGCTCCGTCGAGCCGCAGTGCGCGGACGACCACACGAGCTCGTCGCCGGAGTAGATCTGCACCTGCCGCCCGGCGTCGGAGCCGTCGACGAGGCACGGCCGGCCGCCGGACTGGCGGAGCGTGACGCTGAGCTGGACGGCGCGGCCGGGCTCGTACTCCGCCGCGCTCGTCGTGACGCCCAGCTCGAGGGACGCCGCCGTGCAGTCCTGCGGCGGGCCGGCGGCCTCCGGGGTCGGCGGCGGGGACTTGCCCTCCTGCGCCGTCTCGTCCCCGGCGAGCAGCGGCTGCACCGCCCGCACGACGACCTGGCCGAGCAGCACGAGCCCGACCACCAGACCCACCAGCAGCGCGAGCGCGACGAGCCGGCGGCGGAGCAGGGCTCCGCGCGACGGGTCGTCCCGCCCGGTGCGCGGGCGGTCGCTCGGCCTCGGGGCGCGGCTGGTCCGCGGCGTGCTCACGGGTGCCTCCGGTCGTGCAGGTGCTGGTCGCGACCACGGTATCCGCGCCCGACGCCCGGCCCCGTGCTGCCGCGCCGACGACCGCCCAGGTCGGGGCAGAATAGGTCGTCCCCACGACCAGGGCCGGCACCTCCTCACGTCCGGCACGACCGCTCGCCGGCACCTCGTCGCGGGGCACGCCCGACGACCGAGAGGGACGACCGCCGCCATGACCGCCCCGGCCGCGCGCCCGGACCGCCCGCCCGTCACCGCCCCGGGACGAGACCCCCACGCCGACCTGCGCGACGCCGTCGGGCGCTGGTTCGGGGAGACCGCGCGCGACCTGCCGTGGCGCGCCGCGGACCGCACCGCGTGGGGCGTGCTCGTGAGCGAGGTCATGCTCCAGCAGACGCCGGTGGTCCGCGTCGAGCCG
>JAQSXO010000294.1 GCA_029256625.1 Cellulosimicrobium sp.
GCCGTCCCGGGCACCGCGCTCGCCGTCCCGACGTTCCTCATGTTCAGCCAGATGGGCCTCACCAACACCCCGTGGGCCGTCATCATCCCGTCGCTCATCTCGCCGTTCGGCCTCTACCTCATGTGGGTCTTCGCGGCCGAGTCGATCCCGACGGAGCTGCTCGAGGCCGCGCGCGTGGACGGCTCGAGCGAGGTCCGCACGTTCTTCCAGGTCTCCCTGCCGCTGCTCGCACCCGGGATCGTCACGGTCCTGCTCTTCACCATGGTCGCGACCTGGAACAACTACTTCCTGCCGCTGATCATGCTCAAGGACCCCGACTGGTACCCGCTGACGCTCGGCCTCAACGCGTGGAACGCGCAGGCCGCGACCGCCGGCGGCGAGGCGATCTTCGACCTCGTGATCACCGGCTCGCTGCTGACGATCCTCCCGCTCGTCGCCGCCTTCCTGCTGCTCCAGCGCTACTGGCAGTCCGGCCTCGCGGCCGGGTCCGTCAAGGAGTGACCCGCCGCCCGGGCGCCCGCTCCTGCGCGGCCCGCCCGGTCACCGGCCCCCGACCGCACCCCGCCCGATCCGTCTGACGACGAAGTGAGAGGAACCCTCATGTCCATCCGCACCACCCGCGCCCTGCGCGCCGTCGCCGCCACCGGCGTCGTCGCGCTCGCCCTGGCCGCCTGCAGCTCCGGCGGCAACGACTCCGGCGCGGACGCCGGCTCGGCCGACGACGTCGCGGCGGCTCTCGAGGAGGGCGGCAGCCTCACGGTGTGGGCCTGGGAGCCCACGCTCGAGCAGGTCGTCACCGACTTCGAGGCGAAGTACCCGAACGTCGACGTCGAGCTCGTCAACGCCGGCACGGGCAACGACCAGTACACGGCGCTGCAGAACGCGATCGCGGCCGGCAAGGGCGTGCCCGACGTCGCGCAGGTCGAGTACTACGCGCTCCCGCAGTTCGCGCTCTCGGACGCCGTCGCCGATCTGTCCTCGTTCGGGGCCGACGAGCTCGACGGGACGTTCACGCCCGGCCCGTGGAGCGCGGTCCAGCAGGGCGAGGGCATCTTCGGCCTGCCCATGGACTCCGGCCCCATGGCCCTCTTCTACAACGAGGAGGTCTTCACGCAGCACGGCATCGAGGTGCCGACGACGTGGGACGGCTTCGTCGAGGCGGCGCGCGCCCTGCACGCGGCCGACCCGAACGTCTACATCACCAACGACACGGGCGACGCGGGCTTCACGACGTCGCTCATCTGGCAGGCCGGCGGCCAGCCGTTCCAGGTCGACGGCACCGACGTGACGATCGACCTCGCGGACGAGGGCAGCACGAAGTTCGCCGAGACGTGGCAGACGCTCATCGACGAGGACCTGCTCGCGCCGGTCAGCTCGTGGAGCGACGAGTGGTACCAGGGCCTCGGCAACGGCACGATCGCGACGCTCGCGATCGGCGCCTGGATGCCCGCGAACCTCGAGTCGGGCGTGCCCGACGGCGCCGGCAAGTGGCGCGTCGCCCCGCTCCCGCAGTGGGAGGAGGGCGCGTCCGCGAGCGCCGAGAACGGCGGCTCGGCGCTGTCCGTCCCGGCCGCGAGCACGAACCAGGCGCTCGCCTACGGCTTCCTCGAGTACGCGAACGCGGGCGACGGCGTGCAGGCGCGCGTCGACGGCGGCGCGTTCCCGGCGACGACCGCCGAGCTCGGGTCGGACGAGTTCCAGGGCTACGAGTCCGAGTACTTCGGCGGCCAGAAGATCAACGAGGTCCTCGCGCAGTCGGCGTCCGACGTCGTCGAGGGCTGGTCGTACCTGCCCTTCCAGGTCTACGCGAACTCGATCTTCAACGACACGGTCGGCCAGGCCTACGTCTCGGGCACGACCCTCGCCGACGGCCTGAAGGCCTGGCAGGACGCGTCCGCGAAGTACGGCACCGAGCAGGGCTTCACCGTCAACGAGTGACCTGACCCGCCGGGTATCTGCCGGGGTGCCCGGCGACCTGCCCCCACGGTCGCGTGGTCGTGCCTCCCGGCACGACCACGCGGCCCCCACCGGCGGCGCACCGCGTCGTCCACCGCTCTGCGAGCATCTGAGGAGCCTGCATGTCCACCCCCACCCCGTTCCGCTGGCTGCGCCGTCCCGGGCCGCACACGCCGCCGGGCACGACGGCCGTGGCCGTCGGAGCGACCGACGCGTACGCGCCGTCGGGCCTGTCCTACGGCGCGGACTACAACCCGGACCAGTGGCCGCGCGAGGTCTGGGACGAGGACGTGCGCCTCATGCGCGAGGCGGGCGTGACGGTGGTCTCGCTCGCGATCTTCTCGTGGGCGCGGAT
Organism: Cellulosimicrobium sp.; assembly: GCA_029256625.1. Lineage (GTDB taxonomy): Bacteria > Actinomycetota > Actinomycetes > Actinomycetales > Cellulomonadaceae > Cellulosimicrobium. The sequence goes on from JAQSXO010000294.1 coordinate 2,312, forward strand.
CCAGCCGACGGAGCACACGTGGGACTTCGCGTGGCTCGACGAGATCATGGACCTGCTCCACGCGAACGGCATCACCGTCGACCTCGCGACGGCGACGGCCTCGCCGCCGCCGTGGCTCACGACCAAGCACCCGGAGATCCTGCCGCAGACGCGCACGGGCGAGACGCTGTGGCCCGGTGCGCGCCAGCAGTGGCGCCCGACGTCGCCGATCTTCCGCTCGCACGCGCTGCACCTCGTGGAGCGCATGGCCGAGCGGTACGGGGACCACCCGGCGCTCGTCGCCTGGCACGTCTCCAACGAGCTGGGCTGCCACAACGTCGACGACTTCTCCGACGACGCCGCCGCAGCCTTCCGCGCGTGGCTGCGCGAGCGCTACACGACCCTCGACGCGCTGAACGACGCGTGGGGCACGGCGTTCTGGTCGCAGCGGTACAGCGCGTGGGAGCAGATCCTGCCGCCGCGGCTCGCGGCGTCGCACCCGAACCCGACGCAGCAGCTCGACTTCAAGCGCTTCTCGTCCGACGCGCTGCGGCAGTACCTGCGCGCGGAGGCCGCGATCCTGCGTCGCATGACGCCCGACGTCCCCGTGACGACGAACTTCATGGTCATGGGCGAGACGAAGGGCATGGACTACGCCGCCTGGGCGGACGAGCTCGACTTCGTGTCCAACGACCACTACGTGCTCCCCGGGCCGCAGGCCCTGGACGAGCTGTCGTTCTCCGCGAACCTCACGGGCGGCATCGCCCGGCACAAGCCGTGGTTCCTCATGGAGCACTCGACGAGCGCGGTCAACTGGCAGCCCGTCAACGTCGCGAAGAAGCCGGGCGAGCTCGCGCGCGACTCGCTCACGCACGTCGCGCACGGTGCCGACGCGGTCTGCTACTTCCAGTGGCGCCAGTCCGCGGCGGGTGCCGAGAAGTACCACTCGGGCATGCTCCCGCACGCGGGCGAGCGCTCGCGGCTCTTCCGCGACGTCGTCGCGCTCGGCGGGACGCTGCGCGACCTCGCGCCCGTCGCGGGGAGCGAGCAGAAGCCCGCTCGCGCCGCGATCGTCTTCGACTGGGACTCGTGGTGGACGAGCGAGCTCGACTCCCACCCGACGGACCGCCTGCGCTACCGGCAGGAGGCGCTCGACTGGTACTCGGCGTTCCTCGCGCTCGGCGTGCGCGCCGACGTCGTGCCGACGGCGACGGACCTCGCCGGGTACGACGTCGTCGTGGCGCCCGTGCTGCACGTCGTCCCTACCGATCTGCGCGACCGCCTCACGGCGTTCGTCGAGGGCGGCGGCCACCTCGTGACGACGTACTTCTCGGGCGTCGTCGACCAGGACGACCACGCGTGGCTCGGCGGCTACCCCGGCGCCCTGCGCGACCTGCTCGGCATCCGCGTCGAGGAGTTCGCCCCGCTGCTGGACGGCGAGAGCGCGACGGTCGAGCTCGCGGGCGAGCAGCTCGAGGGGACGCTGTGGACCGAGCCCGTCGACGTCGTCGACCCGGACGTCGAGGTGCTGGGCTGGTACAAGACGGGCGAGCAGGCCGGACGCGCCGCGGTGACGCGGCGGACGGTCCGGTCCGGGGACAGCGCGGGCTCCGCCGCGTACGTCTCCACGCGGTTCGGCCGCCTCGGGCTCGTCCCCGTGCTCGCGCGCCTGCTCGACGACGCGGGCGTGCGCAGCGAGCTGCCCGCGGCCGTGCGCGGCGACGTCGAGCTCGCGGTCCGCACCGACGGGACCGACGACTTCTGGTTCCTCGTCAACCGCACGGCGCGCCCGGTCGAGGTGCCCGACGTCGCGGGCGACGTCCTCGCCGGCCGTCGCCTCGCGCCGTCGGGCACGGCGGGCACTCCGGGCACTCCGGGCACTCCGGGCACTCCGGGCGACGGCGTACTCCTGCTCGAGCCGCGCGGCGTCGCCGTGGTACGACGCCCGGCCGAGCCGACCCCGCCGAGGTAGAGCCCCGGTACCACGAGGTAGAGGCCTGGTAGGCCGAGGTAGAGGCGTGGTCATGACCACGCCTCTACCTCGCGAGACCGCGCCTCTACCTCGGCAGAACAGACCCCGCGGGATCGACCCGCACCCGGTGCACCCCGCCGGTTCGCAGCGACGCGAAGGAGGTGGCTCAGGGATGAGCCTGACCGACACCGACACGACCACGCGGGGTGGGCCACCCGGTCCCCGCCGCACGAGCCCGGGCGGCCCGGCCGGCCGCCGGAGGGGGGCCCGCGTCGTCGCGGGGCTCGGCGCCGGGGCGCTCGTCGCGGGATGCGCGCTCGCGGCCCTGCCCGCGCACGCCTCGCCCCTGGGCGCGGTCGCCGCGGCCGGCACGACGGCGGCTGCGGCCGACGTCGCGGGCGTCACCGTGACGCCCGACCCGTCGTACGCGGGCGAGCCGTTCGAGGGCTGGGGCACGAGCCTCGTGTGGTTCGCCAACGCCACGGGCGGCTACCCGGACGAGATCCGCGACCGGCTCGCGGACATGGTGTTCGGGGTGTTCGGCGACGAGGGCCTCAACCTCAACATCGCGCGCTACAACGTCGGCGGCGGCAACGCACCCGACGTGCCGGACTACCTGCGCGCCGGCGGCGCCGTCGACGGCTGGTGGAAGGCGCCCGAGGGCACGACGCGCACCGACGTGGACTGGTGGGACCCCGCGAACCCGGACCACTGGGACGAGGACGCGGACGCGACGCAGCGCTGGTGGGTCGACCGCATCAAGGACGACGTCACGCACTGGGAGACGTTCAGCAACTCCCCGCCGTGGTTCATGACCGTGAGCGGGTACGTCTCGGGCGGCTTCAGCTCGACCGCGGACCAGCTCAAGACGGAGAGCATCGACGACTTCGCGGCCTACCTGGTCGGCGTGACCGAGCGCCTCGAGGACGCGCACGGCATCGAGGTCGACACGATCGACCCGTTCAACGAGCCCAACACCAACTACTGGGGCACCCAGCTCGGCAGCGACGGCAACCCGACCGGGGGCCGCCAGGAGGGCGCCCACATGGGCCCGGCGCTCCAGGCGAAGGTGATCCCCGCGCTCGCCGCGGCGCTCGAGGGCGCCTCGACCGACGCCGTGATCTCCGCGATGGACGAGACCAACCCCGGTACCTTCGCGACCAACTGGAACGCGTACCCGCAGGCGGTCCGCGACCAGGTGTCGCAGCTCAACGTCCACACGTACGGCACGGGCCAGCGCACGACGGTCCGCGACATCGCCAAGGGCGAGGACAAGCCGCTGTGGATGAGCGAGGTCGGCGGCAACTGGAGCTCGACCGGCCAGGACTTCGAGACCATGGAGTCCGGCCTCGGCAGCGCGCAGCACATCGTCGACGACCTGCGCGAGCTCGAGCCGAGCGCGTGGGTGTTCTGGCAGCCGGTCGAGGACTACGCCAACATGGCGCCCGGCGGCGAGAGCGCGAACGGCATGAACTGGGGCGAGATCCAGATCCCGTTCGACTGCACCGCCGAGGACACGCTCGAGACGTGCCCGATCTACACGAACACGAAGTACTGGGCGACCCAGAACTTCACACACTACATCGAGCCGGGCGACTCGCTGATCCGCTCGGACGACGCGAGCAGCACGGCCGCGGTGTCGGCCGACGGCACGTCCGCGACGGTCGTGCACGT